>DEPD01000083.1:0-45694 GCA_002358575.1 Lachnospiraceae bacterium UBA3401
ATCACTTATTTTCCTACAATTCCTAAGTCCTGTCTGAACAGTAACAATAATTCGTCAAAATTTAGAAAAATTTTGTGTAATAATTGATTTATTTGGGATATTTTGCTAAAATATAATGCATGGAACGACAATATCATTCATTTTTGAAAAGGAGAAAAGCAGATGAGTAAGGTAACATTTGATTATTCAAAGGCAGCACAGTTTATCAGTGACCATGAGGTTGCGTATATGAAAAAACTCACGCTGGACGCAAAGGAAGTTCTTGTCAGCAAGAGCGGCGCCGGCAATGATTTTTTGGGGTGGATTGATCTGCCAGTAGACTATGATAAGGAAGAGTTTGCCAGAATCAAAGAGGCAGCAAAGAAGATTCAGAGCGATAGCGAAGTACTGTTAGTAATTGGCATTGGCGGTTCTTATCTGGGTGCACGCGCAGCAATTGAGTTTCTGCGTCACGGTTTTTATAACATGGTGGACAAGAGTGTTCGCAAGACACCAGAGATTTATTTTGTTGGCAACTCAATCAGTTCTACCTATATCAAGCATTTAATTGATGTGATTGGGGACAGAGATTTCTCTATCAATATGATTAGCAAGTCAGGTACTACAACGGAGCCTGCGATTGCATTCCGTGTATTTAAGGAAATGATGGAGAAAAAGTACGGAAAGGAAGGCGCTGCAAAGCGAATCTACGCGACGACAGACAAGGCAAAGGGATCTTTAAAGAACCTTGCGACAGAAGAAGGATATGAGACTTTTGTTGTTCCAGATGATGTGGGAGGACGTTTCTCTGTGTTAACAGCTGTTGGACTGCTGCCAATCGCGGTGAGCGGCGCGGATATTGACAAATTGATGGAGGGTGCTGCAAGTGGCAGAAAGAGTGCTTTGGAGCTTCCGTTTGAAGAGAATGATGCCATGAAGTATGCGGCAGTTAGAAATATTCTGTTGAGAAAAGGCAAGGCGGTTGAGATTCTCTGCAATTATGAGCCGAGCGCACACTATGTATCTGAGTGGTGGAAACAGCTTTTTGGTGAGTCAGAAGGCAAGGACTGGAAGGGACTTTATCCGTCAAGTGTTGATTTTACAACGGATCTTCACTCTATGGGGCAGTTTATTCAGGATGGGTCAAGGGTGATGTTTGAGACGGTGCTCAACATTGAGAAAGCGCGCGAGGAAATTACAATCGGCACAGAGCCTGTAGATCTTGACGGACTGAACTATCTGGCAGGCAAGACAGTGGATTTCGTGAATAAGAGTGCGATGAATGGAACAATACTTGCACACACTGATGGACAGGTTCCAAATTTAATGGTAAATATGCCAGAGGTAAGTGAGTTTTATTTGGGCGAGCTGTTTTACTTCTTTGAGTTTGCATGTGGTTTAAGCGGATATCTGCTCGGTGTAAATCCGTTTAATCAGCCAGGTGTGGAGAGCTACAAGAAGAATATGTTTGCACTTCTTGGAAAGCCTGGTTATGAGGCGGCAAGAGAGGAACTGTTAAAGAGATTATAATAAATTTACTTAAAAATCCTGCAGAATTTTCTGCGGGATTTCAGTATGAAGGATTTTATTATGGATGACCAGCAGTATGAAGAATTAGAAGATTTAGTGTATATTTTTAAAACAGTACGTTTTTTAGAAGAGGAGAAAGTGCAATGTTTTAATTTTATTAAAGAGATTATAGATAGTGAATATGATACAAAAAATATATCAAAAAAAGTAAAAGAGAAAATGCGAATACAAATGATAGAGGCTTTTGAATGGATAGAAAGTTTACATATAAAGCCAAAATATAAAGATAAGTTTTTATCTTATTTTAGTAATTGATGTTGCTACAGAGCTATAATAATTTTCAAATTAGATTTATTTTGGCAAGCCTTCCTAATGTGCTAAAACTGGAAAGAACCTGCCACTTTATCGCAAAGATTCCTAATTTCATGTCTATACAAAAGTACCACACGAAATTTGAAAACTGTTGTAGGGAATGACATACTTTTTTCTTATAAGTGAAGGGGCTCTATTTTTCTTTATTGTACCAAAAAGGAAATAAATTTTATTAAAAAGTTCGCTCTATAAAAAAAACAAATTATTTTTAAACACCCCATTGATTTATTCTGTAATCGTGCTATGATAACATTTCGAGACAAAAACAAATAGAATCAGAGGGGTAATATTATGGAAAAGAAAGCAGTTTTTAGTATGACAGAAGGAAGTCCATCCATGCTTCTTCTAAAATTTACAATTCCAATGTTGATTGGAAATTTGTTTCAACAATTTTATAATATGGTGGACTCTATTGTGGTAGGACGTTTTGTAGGTTCCAATGCGCTGGCGGCTGTAGGTGCAACGGGGTCTTTGAACTTCCTGTTTTTTGCGATGAGTTTTGGCATTGCAGCGGGTGTGGGTGTTGTTGTATCACAGTACTTTGGAGCAGACCGAATGGACATGGTGGAGAAAAGTATTATCAATGGTTTGTATCTTTTAGTGGCAGTTTCTGTGCTAATGGGATTGAGTGGTATCGTTATGGCACGATGGGTGCTAATATCACTTGATACGCCAGAGATTATTCTTGAAGATGCGGTGATTTATATGCGTGTATCCTGTGCAGGGATACTTGCTATTGCGGCATACAATGGCGTGGCTTCTGTGCTGCGTGCGCTGGGAGATTCCAAAACACCATTGTATTTTATGGTCATTGCATGTTTTATTAATATAGGGTTGGACCTTTTATTTGTTATTGTATTTCATTGGTCTGTGTTTGGCGTGGCACTTGCCACAGTCATTGCACAGCTTACTGCCGCTGCCGGAGCATTTGCATATGCATTGTACAAGATTCCGTATTTTCATATTAAAAAAGAAAACCGTCCTGTGCGAAAAGATATTATTTCACGTTGTTTTACATTAGGGCTTCCCATTGCATTACAGAATGCTCTCATTGCATTTTCCTGTATCTTTTTGCAGAAGGTGGTCAACGGATTTGGTGAGAATGTAGTGGCAGCCAACACAGCGCTTGGGCGGATTGAACAGCTTGTGCAGCAGCCATACAACTCGCTTGGAGCAGCAATTACAACCTATACAGGACAGAATATTGGCGCTGGAAAAATTGACCGTGTAAAACAGGGCTATCGCGCTGCTGTGCGCAGTGTAATTGTGTTTAGTATTGTGATGCTTATCCCATGTCAGCTTCTAGGAGAACAGATTGTAGGTGTGTTTGTGACAGAGCCAGAAGTAATTGCCATCGGTGCAAAAGGACTATCTATTACAAGTTGGTTTTATTTTTTCTTAGGCATGATTTATGTGGCAAGAAGCGTGTTAAACGGTGCTGGCGATGCGGCATTTGCTATGATTAATGGGCTGATGGAAGTGGTCGGGCGTGTCGGTTTTGCGGTTCCGCTCACAAAAATTCCATTTATAGGCGTCTGGGGAATCTTTCTTACAACGGGACTTACATGGGCGCTGACGAGCATTGTTACTATGATACGCTATCATAAAGGAAAGTGGGAATTTAAAGGAATCTCATAAAAATCTTGCGCGGAATGCTCTTAAGTTTTTTGTAGAATATTCCGACATATACTATAAGAAGCAAGAACAGCTTCTTATAGTCGATTTACGGCGCAAAGAACAGCGCCTTTTATCAGAAGTAAAGGGCAACTTCTGATAAGATATAGTATAAGAAAAAAGACTGTGCCAATCTGGCACGTAATCAATAGGACTGACAGAAAGAGTAGGGAATGTGTATGAATTTTACTGTTGACACAAATTATACTCCTTCTGTATCAGTGAATACTGAATCAACTACAACTACATATAAACCAGCCGCGACGGGTACGGGAAAAGTATCCAGAAGCGGATATACACTGGACATCGCTGATAAAGTTATGGATAACGAAGCATATGGAAGTCATGGAATGACTACAGATGATATTATGCAGCAGGCAGCCAATGCAAATACGCAATCCAAAAAAGACTTTATGATAGTGATGTCCAGTTGCGTTTCCGAGGAAGACTTGCAGAAGATGCAGGAGGAAGGTTTTACGCCAGGAAGCGTTGATGTAGAGACATATGTCACCCTTGTAGATAAGATTAAGGTAACACTGGCGCAGGCAGGAGTGGAAGTAGCAGGATACAATGATGATTTGGACTTAGAAACAGTTGAGCAGATTGTGGGAAGCAGAGCAGACGCTGGTGCTCTGATTAATAAATTAGTGGGAAAACTTTCTGATGCATTACAGAAAAGCGATATGCCTGTTACTAATGAGAATATTGCAGAGCTTGTCGGAGCAGTTCTGAAGGCGGACAGCATTGATGGGCTGACAGAGGATGCAATGAAATACTTAATTGTGAATGGGAAGGCGCCCACAATAGAGAATCTGTATAAAGCACAGTATTCCAGCGCAGGAAATATCCAGCAGTCTCAGGGCTATTACAGTGAGGGGCCAGGAAACTATGGAAAATATTATGCAAAGAAAGCAGACAGCATCAACTGGGAGAACTTAAAGGGAAGTATGGAAACGGTAGTGCAGGAGGCAGGATTGGATACCGATGCAGACACAAAGGCACAGGCAGTAGAAAATGCAAAGTGGCTGGTAGCATCTGGGATTGAGTTGACTGCACAGAACCTTGAAAAATTGACAGCATTAAAAAATCTTTCGCTTCCAATGGAACAAAATGATATTGCAGACTTGTGTGTCACTGCTATGGAGAATGGAAAGGCGCCGGAAGAGGCACATATGACGGGCGAGGAGTCAATTGCGGTCTGCGCACATGAGATAAAGGAACAGACAGACCAGATTACAGATGCGGCTGTGCATAAGACGGCTGTGTCTGGAAAGGAAATGAATCTTAAGAATCTGACAGAAGCACAGAAACAGATTGACAGTCAAGTTGATTTTGAGACAGAAACAGAGGAGGACATTACAGACGCTACAAATCTTCCTTCTGAAACAGAATTAAAAGAAATGCAGGCAAGAAGACAGCTTGAAGAAATCCGCCTTATTATGACGGAGGAGGCAAACAGACATCTTTTAAAGGCTGGAATTTCTGTTGACACAACAGAATTGTCAAAGTTGGTAGAGGCGCTAAAGGCAGCGGAAGAGCGTATGAAGGCAGTTCTTTTTCAGGGGGAGAACACAGAGGAAAATACACAACGTGCATTATTATTTGAAGAGACATTAGAGACAACAAAAGAGCTGGCAGATATGCCAGCGGCGGTTCTTGGAAAATTACTGTCAAAGATATCTGGAAGCACACTGTTGCACATTCATGAGGCAGGGAAAGAACTTCAAAATCAGTTTAGTGGACAGAATCAACAGAATCCAAGCCAGCAGGAAAAAGCTTCCGCTGCGTATGAAACGCTGATGACAGAACCGCGGAAGGATTTGGGCGATAAGATTAGCAAGGCGTTCCGAAATATAGATGATATTCTCTCTGATTTGGGATTGGAGACAAATGAGGAGAATCGGCGGGCAGTTCGGATTCTTGGTTATAATCGAATGGCCATTAACAATGATAATGTGAATGCTGTTAAGGAGGCAGACAGTCAGGTGACTGGCGTGATTGGCAGAATGACTCCAGCAGTAACGCTTCAGATGATACGGGAACAGAAAAATCCATTGGAAATGACAATGGAGGAACTAGAAGCATATTTGGATAACAGAGATGCAGAGCCGGCGGCGGACGCAGAAAAATATTCTAAATTTTTGCAGCGACTTGACAGGGCAGGCAGTATTAGCGCGGAGGAGCGCGAGGCATACATTGGAATCTACCGCATGTTCCGTCAGATTGAGAAATCGGACGGTGCTGTGATTGGAAGTCTTGTCGCGTCAGGCGCGCAGATGAATTTTAAAAATATGCTCTCGGCAGTACGGACTGCATCTGGAAAAAATATGGATGTCCACGTGGATGATGGTTTTGGCGGGCTAGAGAATCTAATTACAAAGGGCAAGGCCATTGACGCGCAAATAAATGCAGGTTATCAGAGTACTGCGGACAATGGAACTAACGGGCAGAATGCAGGTCAGAGTACACAGGAAAAATATTATGCAAGACTTTCTGGAGAAATTAATGATGTGCTTGCAGACAAAACGGATTACAATGCGTTAAAGTCTAAAGAAATCACAGGCAATACAACAATTGAGCAGTTTGCAGACACTATAAAAATGACACGCGTGTCAGAAAATAGTGTGCAGGCGGCACAAGAGCGGGAAGACAATCACAAGGAATTTCGGAAAGATATGCAGACAGTGGAACAGATTGATGAGCAGGTGATTGATGCGTTAATTGCATATGGTCAGCCTATTAGTATTGACAATATTCAGGCAGCGTCTATGCTCCTCTTTGAGCGCGGTTCACTGTTTCGTCAAGTGATAAATAAAAATCCTGAAACAACATTGGACGCAGAAGAGACCAACGACAAGGCGGATACAGAGCAGATTGAAAATGATGTGTTAAGACAGGCAGATAATTTTGTAGAACATATGACAGAGGCAGGGCAGGCGTCGGCATCTTATCAGGAAATTATTCGTGAGGCAAACAAAGCGGTCGAACATATGATTTATGATGGCGGAAACGCACAGATTGACCTCAAGGCTGCAAAAGCTTTGTACAAAGGACTCGCTTTAGCAGGAAATATGGCAAGGGAAGAAAATTATGAGATTCCCATGAACATTAAAGGTGAGATCACTTCTGTCAATCTAAAGATTTATCACAATGCATCACAGACTGGAAAAGTGGCAGTGACGCTTGACACAGAGCGCCTTGGCAGAGTAGCAGCGGAATTTGATGTCACACAAGATCGTGTTTCAGGAATGATTGTGTATGAAAATCAGTCGGAAAAGACGGCTTTAAAACAGTTAGAACAGGCAGTAAAACAGGAGCTTGACAGCAATGGAACACGGCAGACACAGATTAGTGTAGTGCATGCAAAATCCGTTGATTTGAGCAAATTTGGACAGGATCGGAGCGCAAATAAAGCCTCCACAGGAGAGCTGTATCAGACTGCAAAAGCATTCTTGACAGCGCTTAAGGACATATAGAAATGGAGAAATAATGCATGAGAATTAATTACAATGTTTCATCAATTATAGCAAGAAATGCTTTAAATAATAATGATAAAAGAGTGGCAGCTTCCACGCAGAGACTGTCAAGCGGCTATAAGATTAGCAGCGCTGCAGACAATGCGGCTGGTCTGGCAATCGCAAGGAAAATGAATGCGCAGATTCGGAGTTTACAGCAGGCAAACAGAAATGCAAACGACGGTCTTTCTATCGTTAATACCGCAGATGGCGCTATGGCAGAAATGCATGATATTATGCAGAGAATGAATGAGCTTGCAATACAATCCGCAAACGGAACCAATGCTGAGTCGGATCGAGAGATGATTCAGAAAGAGATTGACCAGTTGGTTGGCGAGATAGATAGAATTGCAAGTACGACACAGTTTAATGCGAAGAGCCTTCTTGACGGAAGTTTTGCATTTAAGTCTTATACAAATGCAGAAAATATTAAAGTAAAGGCTTATACAGAGGGTGTGGCAAGCGGAACCTATGCGATTGGAAAACTGACTTATTACCATTATGAAGATACAACAACACAATATAAAACAGAGGAAATAAAAGAAAAAGATACAGATGGAAAAGTAGTGAATGTTTCCTATAGTTCCTCAAAAGTGAAAGTTACTGAAAATGAGCGATATGAGATAGATAATGAGAAAGATAATGTGCTTAATTCTCTTGTCACCAGTGCGTCAATTGGTGCTTATGAATCGATTAACCAAATTAAAGCGTTTCCAGATGGTTCTAAAGTGTTAATCGAAGACGAAAATATCGTTATTAAGGCACAAAATGATTTTGAGATTAAGATAAAAGTAAATGATAGAGAGCCGCTTGGAACAGTAACATCTTCTATATCGAATCAAAATGGTACAAAAGGCGTAATAAGTAAAGAAAAAGAATATAAAAATGATGTAACAGGTAGTTCTGCAATTACTACAACTTCATATAGTGCAGTGACCACTTATAGAAATATTGCTGTGACAGGTCCAAATGGAAAGCGCTATGATATTAGTGAGATTAATTTCTTTGAAAATGTTGATTCTAATGGAAATCCATTAGGTGATGGAAGTAATCAGATATATACTGGAAATAAGGGCGATAAGGGTAGAGATTTAAGGGACGATTTTGTAGAGTATTTTAAAGAAAAAAACCCTGGATGCAGTATTAATATTGACAAAGTGGAATATGATGACAGAAGTACTCCGGCAAAATTTACAGTGACCTATACAACTATGGATGGCAAAACAAATGAGAAGACGCCGGGAAATACTGCAGAATTTGAACTATACCAAGAAAGAAATGATCATGGCGTTGTAATGGAGACACAGAAAAAATTAGATGATTACAAGTATTCTGAAACAACGACAATTCGTACAAAATATGAGATAGGAAATAATTCTGTAGATGATTGCATTACGCTTGATGTGACAGGTATGGGCGCAATGATTGTACAGGTTGGTGCAAATGAAGGGCAGTATATGGAATTGGAATTTCCAGCACTCAAAGCGGAAGACCTTGGTCTTGACAAGGTAGATCTTACCACAGAGGAGTCCGCAAGACTTTCCATTGATATGATTGGCGATGCAATTAATGAACTTTCTTCTGTTCGCGCAAAAATTGGTGCATATGCAAATCGTCTTGAGCACACAATTACCAATTTGGATACATCAGAGGAGAATATTACTTCCGCTTACTCTCGTATTATGGATGTAGATATGGCGACCGAGATGACAGAGTACTCGACTGTGCAAGTGCTTGTACAGGCATCTACTTCCATGCTCGCACAGGCAAACGAGAGACCGCAACAAGTATTACAGCTCCTGCAATAAACAATGATAAATAAGGTTTGAAAGGTCAGGTATCAATATGACAAGAGAGATGAAACAGATTTTTACAAGGCGCATTACGCAGGCAAACCGCACACAGTTGATAGTGATTTTGTATGATATGACCCTGACATACCTCAAAGACGCGGCGGCAGCACAGGAAGTTGGCTGCGACCAGGAGTATAAAAAAGCAATGCAGTGTGCCAGAAACTGCATTGCCGAATTGAGAAACAGCTTAGATTTTACCTATGATTTATCGAAAAATCTGTTTGCACTCTATGTATTTGCGGACAGAGAACTGGCAGGAAATCGCATTCAAGATGTTGCGAAAATGTTAAAAAAATTGCGTGACGCTTATCAAAGTGTGAGCAAAAAGGACGATTCCAAGCCACTTATGCAAAATACACAAGACGTATATGCAGGATTGACCTATGGCAGAACAGATGTCAATGAAAGTTTAATGAATTATTCTGGTGCAAGAGGATATTGTGTCTGATAGATTTTACAATCGAGTAGGGAAGCGGCTTCCCCTACTTGCAGCGCGGGTGTCTGTCAGTTTAACTCGCAAGTTTTAATTGGATACTTATGTATATAAAATAAAAAACGCAGTTTTCTGCGTTTTTTATTTTATGCATTCATCATTGGTTGATGTACTAGTGATTTGCTGTCATAGCAGTCAGAGGAGTCCATAGGGGACTCCTCATAAAGTTGCATTCGTTCTGCCTGTTGCAATAAAAAACGATAGCGTTTCAGCACAGAATTTACTTCATAGATATAACAGTCTATCAGGTCCGGATCTGTTACATTATCAAAACCAGAATATGCGGTTTCTAGTGCGCACTGCGTTTTGCGAATATCGTCAAGGAGCATATCGCGCGGTGTCCGTGGCGGCGTCTCTGCATTGCCGACAGGATTAAGTATACCTTTCAGACTGAAATATGTTTTCATAAGGATGTCCTTTCTGTATTACTTTATATGAGATAGTATAGTCATAAAAAGGAAAAATTATGCATAAATATATGTAAGATTTTAAAGTTGATTATTTTGTAAAATTTCGCAATGTAAAAAATCCAACTAAAAACAAGGCTAAAATACACAATAATATAAAAATATTGTTTGCCAGATGTAGTAAAATTATACAATAAAAAAATAGTTGTGCTAATTTTTACATTTCGAGTGGACAATATTTTTAAATTCGATATAATCATAACTGTTCCGTTTCTGGAGCGCAGAACTTTGCAGATTTTATCAAATAGTGCAAAGTATTCCATGGCAAAAATATATAAATTGAAAGGATGTGAAATATGGGAATCCTCATAGGAGTGTTTTGTGTTGCCCTTTTTATGGATTGGCAGTTTTATCGAATACCAAACATTTGTATTGTTGCTGGTATGGCAGCAGGACTGATATTGACCGGTGTAAGTTATCCAATAACAGAACTGGTTACTTTGTTGGGAACGGTGACTGTAGTTTTTCTGTTCTTGTATCCCTTTTATTTATTGGGGGCATTGGGGGCAGGTGACATCAAGCTTTTTATGATGACGGCGTGTTATGTTAGAGGAGAACAGTTGATGTGTTATCTGTTAGTATCGATGATTCTGGCAGCGCTAATGTCTATTTTTAAGATGATTTTGTATACGGAGAGCAGAGCACGCCTTTTTTATCTTGGACGATATGTTAGAAAAGTTATCCTAACAGGGGTGATTGATACATATCAGGTAGACAAAACACAAAGAAAAAGTATGATACGTCTGTCTATTCCAGCATTTATAAGTCTGTTGCTCATGTGCGCTGGTATCTATTGAGAGGAGGTGTATAAATGGGTGCAAAAAAGTTTGCCATCTGTGATAAAGACCAAGAATATTTAAAAATGTTACAAGCATATTTATTAAAGAGAAATCCAACAGATTTTACAGTTTTAATTTTTGACACAATAAATAAAGCGTTGGAAGCAAGTAAGGAAAGTGCATTTGAAATTTTACTTGTCGGTGAAGAGATATATGATACAAATGTCACAAAAGTTGATGCGGCAAAGGTATATATTTTGCAGGAGGATGGGACAAAGGGAATTACTGGGTATTGTACAGTGGCAAAATATCAATCTATGGAGCGTATGATTGCCCAGGTGCTTGCAGAATTTGCGCTGGATGACAACTGTACTACAACCAACAAATGTAGTAAAAATAAAACTTCACTGATTAGCTTTTATGCTCCGGACAGACACAAAGGACAGAGTGTTGCAGCGCTTTGCACAGCAGAGTTATTGGCTGATGAAGGGCATCGCGTATTGTACATCAATCTCCTTCCATTTAGCGGATATGAAGAACTTATGCAGACAAGCTATGAATCAGATATTACTGATTTTATGTATTTTGTACTTAATCATTCTGACAAGTTGTCCTATAAACTCGATAGTCTGAAACGCTGTATTCATAGTGTGGATTATCTTCCGCCGGCGCTGGATTATGCAGACTTACTTGCGATAGGACGCGAAGAATGGGAACAATTTCTAAATTTGCTTTTGTACAGCAGTGATTATAATTGGATTATACTAGATTTATCAGAAGTTTGTCAGGGATTTTACAATATGCTTGAGAAAAGTGAAACGATTTATCTTTTGACAGACAATACAACAATTTATGCGCAAGCAATGCTAACGCATTTTAAGAAGCTTTTGCAGGCAAAAGAATACACTAAAATTTTGCAACAGATTACAGAGTTTACACTGCCTGCGCATTGGGAAGAACAGTGTAGAAGCCTAGAAAACCTTACATCATCTCCGGTCGGAATCCGAATGAAGGGAGTTTTAGACAAACGTGAGTGAACTAGATAGATACGAGGCGTGTCGGGAACAAATTAGCAGCACAGTCCGACACAGAATTGACCTGTCAAGGGAAGTAGAGGATTCTGAAATTCAGGATATGATTGACACGCTTGTTGTGCAGATGGGCAGAAAATATGCATTGTCATTGGCACAGCGGCAGGAGCTTGGAAAAAGTGTGTTTTATGAAATTAGAAAACTGGACGTGCTTCAGGAATTGGTGGACAGTGATGATGTCACAGAGATTATGGTAAATGGAACAGACAATATTTTTGTAGAAAAAGCAGGGCGCATCTATGAGTGGGACAAGCATTTTGAGACGCAAGAAAAGCTGGAAAATGTTATTCAACAGATTGTGGCAAAATGCAATAGGGTCGTGAATGAAGCACTACCAATCGCAGATGCAAGACTGGAAAATGGTTCGCGCGTCAATATTGTGCTTGCACCAGTGGCATTGAATGGACCAATTATTACAATTCGACGCTTTCCAGAACATCCAATTTCTATGAAGGATCTAATTCATTTTGGTTCTCTTAGCGAAGAGGCTGCTGCAGAACTTGAGAAGTTGGTAATTGCAGGATATAACATTTTTATTAGTGGTGGAACAGGCTCAGGAAAAACAACATTTCTCAATGCGCTGTCACATTACATTCCTAGGACAGAACGCGTGATTACAATAGAGGATTCAGCAGAACTGCAACTTCAGGATATACCAAATCTGGTGCGGCTTGAGACAAGGAATGCCAATATGGATGGCGCACGGGAAATTACAATTCGAGATTTGCTAAAATCAAGCCTTCGGATGCGTCCAGAAGGTATCAAAATGAAAAGGAGAGAAAAAATCTATAGTTTTATTTTAAGAGTTTCACCATCCCATATACATTCTTTTAGTATTTCTTTCATAAGCTCATTTAGTTCATCATATTCTAATGATTCTAAATTTTCTGTAATGTAGCAAATTGTTTTGTATTTATCCTCTTTTTCATCAAGTATCTTATTGTATTTTCGTTCATCGTTTTCAGATTCCATTAGTTCATATTTCAGTCCTGTTAATTCCTTATCTAACTTTTCGATTTCTTCTATTATGTATTTGGCAGCAGTGGAGCCATTGGAATTTTCTAGGGCAGCAGTAACATTTTTTATTTTTATTTCTAATTTTGCAATATCCTTTGTTATATCTACGGAAGAACGTACATAAGGGTTTATAGTATTATCTTTATAAGTATAGTTATCAATAATAGATTTATCCAAAGCAATACTTTTAAGAATATTTAATACGGCCTGATCTAATTGTGCTATTGATACAAAATGGCAGTCACAATATTCGATTCCCCTGCGATTACGATTTTGACAAAAATAGTTGTCGTATGTTTTATTATATGTTTTATCTATTTTGTGCTGTGTACGCATTGTATAACCGCACTTACAACGTAATACGCCCTTCAATATGCCAATTTTATACTTTCTAGTTTTATTAATAATATTATTACCAAATTTAGATTGTATAGTTATCCATTTATCAGAAGTTAGTAGCGGGCGATGCATTCCTACGGATACAATCCACTTATCAGGAGTATTTAGTGTATGCTTTTTCTTTCTTCCGCCAGATGTGCGCCCATATACAATAATACCATATTCTCCGTTAAATTTGCTCTCGTCGCATCCAATAGTGCAACCAATATTTTTAAAATAGTTTAATGTGGATTTATCTGCAGGAGCATAATAGGGATTTTTTAAGACTTTATAAAGTTGTGTAGTGGATAAATAATTTCCTCTTAAAGTTTTAACATTAGCTTTGCGAAAATAAGTTTCAAGTCCACCTATAGTATAATTTCCATTTAAAAAAGTATCGACAATCATATTTAGATAAGGAATTTCTTCTGGGTTTTCGGTTAAGATAGTATGTGTTTTATTATTAATTATGACTTTTTCAAGTTTGTATCCTATTGGTGCTTTGCCACCTGCCCATTTGCCGGATTTAGCTAATTCCAGCATATTATCTTTAATACGTTCTGCAATTGTTTCCCTTTCCATTTGTGCAAAAACAGAGCATATGTACATCATAGCACGTCCTAGAGGTGTGCTCGTGTCTATTTGTTCTTTAATGCTTACAAATTCAACATGATTATCAGTGAGGATAGAGAAAAAATTGGAAAAGTCTGAGACGTTTCGACTAATGCGGTCTATTTTATAGCAAATTACAACATTAATCTGCTGGTCTTTTACATTGGCCATCAATCTGTTATAATCAGGGCGATTAGTGTTAGCGCCTGTGTATCCCTCGTCTTCATATCTTATTAGAATATAATCTTCATAACGAGACTTGCAATATTCCTCAGCAAATTTATATTGTACATCTGTAGAATCAGACTTATCAGAGTAAATTGATTTTCTTCCATAACAGGCTATTTTTAACATAATATACATCCTTTCAAAAAATGAGTATAAAAAATACACTCTTTGATTGCGTGGATGCAGGAAAATGTGGTACAATATTATTGCTTGTGGTATTGTATCACTTTTCTGCATCTGCAGTAATGGTTTACAATTCCTAATTGGCTGGTGCTGGTAACACCAGCCAATTAAAATTATAAATTTTACATCTTACTTAAACATCTTAATCAAACTATTTCTTCCATGTCGGAAAGCATATTAGATTTTTTATATTTATCCTTTACCATATCCATAGTTTGTAAAATATAATCTTGTCCCTGTTCGTTTAATGTACGAAAGTCGATTAGTAATAATTCTTCCTTAGAACTTAAATGATATGTATGTGCCGATAAATTTGAAGATTCATCTTCCCAGCCCATAAGGTAAGCTGGGCTACATTGAAGTACTTTAGCCATATTTGCAATAACACTTCTTTTTATATTCTCGACTCTTCCATTTTCGTATTTAGCAATTGCCGATTTTTGTAATCCAAGTTTTTTAGCAAGTTCCTCTTGAGTTAATCCCATTAAAACTCGTCTTTCCTTTATTCTACGTTCAAATCCTACAGTTGTTTTTGGATCGAAGTCAAGAACTATTTCTTGATCAGTATCTAATACTTTAAGAATGGAATCTACATCTGTATTCATAGCTGAAGAGATTTTTTTTATGGTAGGTAATGTTGGTGCAATAGGTTTATTATTTCTTGGGTTAATATTATTTTCTAACATTGAAATATAACCTTTGCTTAAATTACACATTTTAGAAAATTCATCCATGCTAATATTATGTTTTGTACGATATTTTTTTATCAAGTCTCCTAGGGTCATTTATTTCCACCTGCCTTTACATGTTTAGTATATTGTACAATTAAAAAAAAGTCAATAAAATGTTCAACATACTTGACACATTTTTTCGCAAGTGCTATTATATAGGTGGGTTTAACAAGTTGAACGAAAAATAAGGAAGGTGATAGAATGGGGTACAAAATTAAAGAATGTCGTGAAAAAGCAGGTATTTCACAAACAGAACTTGCGAAAAAAGCTCAAATATCAAGAACTACCTTGTCTGGTTTAGAAAGTGGAACAGTTAAAATTACTACAACTGGTACATTGTTAAAAATAGCTGAAGCTTTAGGTATGAGCATTGCAGATATATTTTTTTAACGCATAGTTCAACATGTAAAACAAAAAACTATCTAAGAAAGGAAAATAAAGATAAAACAATAGTTATTTTCCTTTCTTTAGTACTCAGCTCTGGCGGGAGCCTGCAAGTACAGTATAAAGAAGAATGTAAAATAATGCAACGACAGTAGAGAGAAATGCAAGACATTAGTTATATAGGAGATACAAGGAAGGTATTGGGAATTATATGAAAAAAAGTATGATGCCGAAAAAGATATCTGTAAGTGTAGAATTTACTGATGGCTATCAGCAAAGATTTACAACTGCAATATTAAAGATATATGAAAAAAGAACAAAACAAGGAAAACAATTTAGTGAGAGTAAAAATAACAAAAGTGCATAATAGGTTTAGTTATACAATTACTTCCCGTTTATGATAAGACGGGAAGTAATTGTATAATAGAATAGCGTGTTTCTTGCGCGACACATATGCTGGTGTGTTGCAGCCTCTTATATTTTTTATTTGTTCCAATATGGAGCGGACACAGGACAAAATGAGCCTGTGTGCCGTGCAGGGGGCATGTGGGACAAGCAATCTATGTGCTTTGTACGTGGTGCATATGCATCACAATTTCCAGTAGTATCCGTTAAGGCGTGCAGGTAAGAGCCTGTGCGCCACGTAAAGAGCACAATAAAGGAAGTGAGACAATGGAAACAGGAACGATAATGGAAATGCGTGTCAATGGCAGTAAAATTGATATTGTAGTACGGATTTATAGAGCCGGTCTGGCAGCAGATATAGAGAAAAGGCGAGTAAGGAATGTATTCCTGCAGTTAGATGATGGGCGTATTTTGTCGATAGAACAACGAAAAAAGATTTATGCTACGCTTCGTGACATTTCGCAATATACAGGCTATACACCAGAAGAAACGAAAGAAGTTATGAAGTATGTACATATCACAAAGACGGGCTGCGATTACTTTTCGCTTTCAGACTGCTCCATGAGCGCCGCAAGGGATTTTATCAATACACTTATAGATTTCTGCCTTGAGCATGGTGTAATCACGTCTGAACGGCTTTCAGGCAGGACTGACGATATTGACACGTATTTGTATCAATGTATCAAACATAGGAAATGTGCAATATGCGGCAGAGCTGGAGAGATACATCATTGGGACGCAATCGGCATGGGACACGATAGGCGGCACTATGACGATACAGAGAACAGAAAGATATGTTTGTGTCGAATGCACCATACAATCGCCCATCAGGAGGGCGTGAGTGATTTCCAGCGTGATTATCATGTGTATGGGATTGTCTATAATATAGAATAGTGTGTCAGATTCTGACACATTTTAAATACATAGAGATCTGAAAAGGGTATTTAACGGATATCCTTGGTATAGTGTGGCTTAAAATAGAAAGAAAATAGGAGGCATTACTTATGGGAAAAGGTTTAACCCAAAATGAAATTGATGCAAAGGTTGAGTATCTTTTTGCACATAGCTTTAATCATACGTTACATGCATATATCGATATCACAGGCGACCTGATAGCTGGAACGCTGCTGTCTCAAATTATGTATTGGTTCTCAGAAAGCAAAAATAATGATATTAGAGCAAATATATATAAAGATGGTCATTATTGGATTGCAAAACGCAGGGAAGACTGGATGCAGGAAATAAGAATATCCAAAAAGCAGTATGACTGTGCAATTAAAAAGCTGACAAATGAGGGGATTGGACTTGTAGAAGTTAAAAAGTATCATTTTAATGGGGTTCCAATAACGCATATACGACCAATCACAGAGAATATTAACAAAGCAGTTGCTGAATGGAAAAATAACTTGGCACAGTCGTTTGTACAGGGTAATGATGGGTGCAATGGAAGTTCCCCAAACGGGAATATGGAAATTCCCCAAACGGGAAGTTGGAAATTCCCCAAAGGGGAAATTGGAAGTTCCCCAAACGGGAATATGGAAATTCCCCAAACGGGCAACTCCTATAGTATATATAATAATATATATAATAAAACAGAGACTACAAACAGAGACTACAATACAAAGACTACTTACAGAGAAGATCAAAATATATTGTCGGGCAAGCCCGACGACATACATAGTTTAGCACCAGATTTAGATAATTCACCAAAAAAGAAGTCAAAGTCGAAACCGAAAAACCACCCAGAAGAAATTAAACAGATCATTGACTATTTCAACCAGGTATGCGGCACGAATTACAAGTACCAAAGTAAAGCTACGGCTGATCTAATTAATGCCAGGTTAAACGATGGATTTACAGTAGACGATTTTTATAAAGTCATAGATAAAAAATATACGGAATGGCGCAATAACAGTGAATATTGCAAGTATATCCGACCAGAGACACTTTTTAGACCGTCGCATTTTGAGAGTTACCTGAATCAGAAAAGTTCATCAGAGAGCAAAGACACAGGAGGCATATCGGAGGAATACCGCCGGCTGTACCGTTCAGTAGTCGTGGAATGAGGTAGTAAATATGGCAGAGTATGACTTGACAGAGATTATGGAGGCATATCGCAGAAAATGGGAAGCATATAGACCCTATGCAGCAGGCTATAAGCCGCCAGCCTACAGGTGTCAATACTGTAAAGACATAGGATATTTAGACTTGTACCCACAAAATCCCCGTAAGCCTGCAGAGGGGAAAATTGGCACAGTGATGCCCTGTCCATATTGTAGAATATCCATGCTCAAAGATATTTCAGGGATAGTGGCAGAGTACAGAAATTTAGACATTCAAAAATTCCCGTGGGAGACGTATAAGACGCCGCCTTTGAAGCTGAAAAAGATTGTAGAAAGTTTTGTGTATGATTTCTACAAATGGCAGGAGGAAAATGTAGGGCTGTACATCTATTCCGAAGCGAAGGGGAGCGGGAAAACCATGATAGCCAATGCCATATGCGGCAGTATCTGCACCAGATATAATCTTGCTGCCCGTTTTACAAAAGTTGAGGATTATCTGTCAGATTTAAGGAAAATTTTTGACGGTAAGAGTAATGAAGAACTGTCAAAAGCGAATATGCGGAAATATTTTGAAACAGATTTACTTGTACTAGATGACCTTGGTGTTTCTAAGATTTCAGACTGGGGAAAAGACAAGCTGCATGAATTAATTAATGAACGGTATAAGGCAGGTAAATTATGCATTATCACAACTAATTTTGAATTGGAAAAGCTGCCTATTTGTGATGCTACAGTGGATCGGATTAATGACATGTGTATGCTGCTTCATTGGCCAGAGGAAGCTGTGCGGGCAATAAAAGCAGAGACCAAAAAGAACAAAATTTTGCAGTATGTAAACAGTTGTGATAAATTTACCAATTGTGACAAAACGCCATTTGAGGGAGGAGCGCATAGATGAAGCATGTTGATATTTTTATCACACATAATATGACCAGTTTAAAAGCCAGAAGGGCAGCATATGTGTATGTGATATATGCACTTACATCAAAGGGTGATGCTACATGTAGTGCGTTTGGCATGGAACAGAATGTAACTGTAAATCGAATAAATCTATATGCTTTCTGTTCAGCGCTAGCGCATTTTACCAATCCAGCAGAGATAACAGTTTATACGGATTCCTCTGTGCTTGCAGGTGCATTTAACAGTGGAAATATTGATAAATGGCAGAAGAATGGTTTTCAGACAGCGCGGGGACGCCCTCTTGCCAATGCAGATTTGTGGCGTAGAGCGGCACAACTCATACAAGGGCATCTGGTGAGCGCTGTACTAACGAAACAGCATCAGTACACGAGCTGGGCGGAAACAGAGCTGATAAGAAAATACGGTTGTGCACAGTAAGTACTGGGATAAAGAGCCTTTTGGAATACCCGAAAGGGATTTTATATATCACAGAACCATGATAAGCCTCCTGTGACGGCGGGAGGCAGAGGAAATACTGGGAGGGAACGGATATGAGGACAATAAGCATTATTAACTTAAAGGGCGGAGTTGGTAAAACAGTCACAAGCATCAATATGGCGTATGAGCTGATGCGGCGTGGCAGCAGGGTTCTGCTAATTGACTGTGATAAGCAGGGAAATACAAGCAAATTTATGAAATGTCATGACTATGACAAAAAGAGTTTGTCAGATGTACTGTTGGGTGCAGCCGATATCATGGAGGTATCTGTAAGAACAAGATTTGCGTTAATAGATGTGGTTCCAGCAAATATGTCACTGCTTAAAGCAGACCGCCAAGTGCTGCTGGATACAACAAAACCACAGCAGTCACGCATAAGAGAGGCGCTGGAGCAGCTTCAGGATAAATATACATATTGCATCATTGACTGTGCGCCAGATATCAATATCTCTGTCATCAATGCACTTGTGGCAAGTGATGATGTGGTGATTCCTGTCACAATAGACAAGTTTGCCTTTGATGGAATCAGAGAAATACTGGAACAAATCAGAGACGTAAAAAAGTATTATAATCCTAAGTTGGAATTTACTGGCTGTCTTGTGACACAGTATAAAAAAAGTGAGCTTTGTGACGAAGGCATAAAGCTGCTGGAAAATTTGTGCGGCAAAGTATTTGAAACAAAAATAAGCTGGACACAGGTCGTAAGTCGAAGTACTTTTGCTGGGGAGCCAATATCTGTACATTCACCAAGGTGTGGGGCAGCAGGAGGATATAAAAATCTTGCTGCTGAATATGAGAGGAGGATTGGCAGATAATGGCGAAAGGTTTTTCGATTATAGATATGATGAATGAGATAAGTCGGGAAGATGCAGCAGTCACAGAAACAATAGAAAAAGTAAGTGTATTTGATATAAAGCCCAATGAGGAGAACTTTTATGAGTCCAGCAGTATAGAGCAGTTAAAGAATAGTATCTTTGCAATGGGTGGAGTGCAGCAGAACATCTTGCTTGTAAAACTTCCGGAGATATCATCTGTTCCCTATAAGGTAATTGCAGGACATAGACGTGTGAGAGCCTGCATGGAGCTTGTGCAGGAAGGACACCCAGAGTTTGAACGTATCCCTGCAGTGATTATGGAAAGTATCGACAAAGATACAGAAAAAATGCTGCTGGTCATGACAAACAGTACACAGCGCGAACTGACAGATTGGGAAAAGGTTATGCAGCATATGCAGTTAAAAGAGATTATCCCAAAGCTGAAAAAGAGACAGGGACTTGATGGAAGGGCAAGAACACTTGAGGCGGATTATCTTGGTGTATCAGAGGCGCAGATTGCCATATACAATACAATTGGCACAAAACTAGATGCCTGGTTAATGAGTATCTTTAAAGATGGCAGTATAGGGATATCGCTTGCCTATGAAGCAGCAAAGCTTGAGCCAGAGGAGCAAAGGAAGCTTGTACAGATATCAACAGTAAACGGCAGATTCATAGAGGAGGATATAAAACGGCTGATAGGCATCAGACCAATAAAAGGCCAAGAGTATGTTCAAGAATACATAGAAAAAAATGTGTCAGAATCTGACACATTTGAAGAAGCACAAAAAATAGTAAAAGAAAATGTGTCAGAATCTAGCACATTTAAAGAAACACCAAAATCAGCAAAAGAAAATGTGTCAGAATCTAGCACATTTAAAGAGGCATCAGAATCGGTAAGAGAAAATGTGTCAGAATCTGACACATTCGAAACATACATGACAGTAGAGCCACAGCAGCTTAGAGGCGGATATGGCTTAGACATGATTGATGAGCTGGCTTTGAAATTTGAATCTTATCTGCAAATGTCAGAGCCAGGAAATATGAACTATCATGTTGCAAAATATAGTTGTTTGTTAGATGCACTGTATCTGCTCAAAGAGAGAATGGTATCAGAAGAACAGCAGAAAGGAATAAAAGAATGACCTATGCAGAGTTGAAAATAAATACACAGATAAAGTTAAAACAAAAGTCAGACAGCGAGAGAGCGCCTGTTCAGGTGGTAAGATGCGCTGTGGTGGCAAAATATCCACATGTGTGTATTGTGGAAGATTCCAAGGGCAGACGAAGGGGCGTAGCAGTTGGTGAACTGATAATGAATAAGATTATCACACAGGAACCGTGCTTTGAGGCAATGAGGAAAGAGTGTACGAAGGATAAAACATCTTCAGCATGGCATAAACGAAAAGTAAAGTGTCCGGTTGAGTATGCTCCATAAGGGGAAGAAAGAATTATAATGTTGTGGAGTCCAAATAAGAAGAATAGAAAGAGAGGAAAGTTCAGAATGACCAACATTGAGTATATGCGGCAAAAAATGGTTGAAACAGTGATGGGGCTAAACGAAATGGAGCTGTTGCAGGCTGCCGAAGACACAGAGATGACTTTGAAAGAGACAGAGGGAGTATTTAACTGCCTTATCTGTGAAAAGGAATATGGGGAATGTGGCAGCAGCCCTTGTGCAAAGGACCACTGCGATAGATTATTTCTACGTTGGTGTGTGAAAGAGCATGTTAGTTAAATAAGGATTTAACAGTCTACGACGTACTAGTGAGAGGAGAACAATATGAATTTTGGACAAGCGTTTGAACAAGTAAAAAAAGGAAAAGGTATGAGACTGCCACAGTGGAAATCAGATGTTGTGATTCGTGCACAGTATCCAGATGAGCATAGTAAAATGACAGCACCATATTTATACGTAGAAAGCAGACTTGGATGTGTACCTTGGAAAGAAACTATGATTGAATTGTTTGCAGAGAACTGGGAAGTTGTAGATTAATATATAAAACCGGAAACATTGTAGACTGTTAAAAATATAAGGATTTAGGAGGACAGGGAAGTGAATGAATATGAACAACTGACAATATTAGATTATCAACCACCATGTATTGTTCCTCCACCATTAAAAATGGGATGTTGGTTGACAATGAAAAATTTTGGAGGTAATAGATTTTGTGCAACAGATGAGTGCACGCAAAAAGAAGACGAAAGCTGTTTTGAATGTGACAGATATATACAGTTTTATGCTGAACAGGAATAATCGAGAAATAAGGATTTGGAGGAGGATAAAATGTTAAAACCAGCACAACTGTATAAAGAAGAACTCCGAGAAAAGTTTTTAGAATCTTGGTATGACATGAGTAACATGTATTGGTATGGAGGTACAGGAACGGAGTTGATTGGACTGTCAGATGATAACTATAATAAGCATTGTTTTGTATCATTGAATACAAGCGGCGATCTTATCGGTTACATAGCATATAACGTTGATTGGCAGGCAATGAACGCGGATAGGTGGGGCATAATAAGTTTTAATAAAGGGAGCTTGGAGTTTGCAAAGGATGTTTATAAAGCGATATGTGATTTATTTGACATCTATCATATGAACAGGATAAGTTGGTTTGCTTATGTAGATAATCCGGCAATTAGAGGTTATAGAAATTTTATAAAGAAACATGGCGGGAAAGAATGCGGATATTACAGACAAATAGCAAAACTTATGGACGGAAATTTACATGATGCTATAGAGTTTGAAATTCTTGCAGAAGAATTTGTTCGTTAAACTGAAATTTGAGGGGAAATTATATGGCAGACATAAAGATTAAGATTATATATCGTGATGGAACAGAGGAAGAACAATACATTGATAGTTATAAAGTGCAAAATGGGTGTCTTTGTATTTATATTAGATTTGGAAGGAATAGCGGAACGAGACATATTCCATTGGATCTAATAAAAGAGTTTACAACATCTTAAAAGGCAGCAGTGCTATAAGGGGAATAAAAATGGTAGATAAACTTTATCTGAAAAATTATTTGCGTAAACAAGAAGAATTAGAAGCAACACGAATCAGATATTATTTATTATTAGCTAAAGATGAACTTTCGTCTCCAGCAGGTAAAGCAGATTTGCCTGCTGGAAAAGCTGCGTCTAGTGCAGTTGAAAATATAGTATGTAAAAGGATTGCTGCTGAAGAAAAACTAAAAGAATTAAAAGAAGAATTGTCAGGACAAAGCAAACTTATAAATGCTGTCTTCGAAAAATTAGAAAATCCATATGAAAAGCTGGTGATGCAGATGCGTTATGAAGATGGGCTTGAGTGGGACGAAATAAGAGGGGAAATATTTGAAGGTAGAAAAGATTATAGTGCGAATATCGAAAAGTATAATAATAAAGTCTTTAAAATACATGGAGCGGCATTAAAACATATAAAAGAATTACAGGCAGAAAAAAATAGAAAATTGTAACATAAAAGTATAAAAGCACTTGACAATACGCATTATGGGCGTATAATAATAAATAAGGAGGACAAATGATGAAAACGAAGGACCTGATAAATCTTTTAGAAAAAAATGGGTGGAAATTTAAACGACATGGCGGAAACCATGATGTTTATGAAAAAGATGGCAGAAGGGAAAGCATCGTAAGACACCGAGAAACAGATGAGGACTTAGCAAAAACAATTATTAAACGGAATGGGCTGAAATAAGCCCATATCTGTAAAATTAAAATATAAATAAAAGTTAGTAGGAGGTTATTCAGTATGAAAAGAGCATATCCAGTGATTCTGACTAAGGGAAAAAAATTTATATTGGCATATGTGCCAGACTTTGAAATTAACACACAAGGGGAAGATGTGGCAGATGCGATTGAAATGGTGAGAGATGCGATTGGCGTTGTAGGAATAGATATGGAAGATGAAAATGAGATGATACCAGAACCGACTGTGATTTCTGAAGTAAAAGTGGAATCGACAGATGCGATTGTAACACTTGTAGACGTTGATTTTTCAGAATACCGCAGAAAAAATGATTTGCGGACAGTTAAAAAGAATTGTACTATTCCTTCATGGTTGAATTATGAAGCTGAAAAGGCAGGAATAAATTTTTCTGCACTTTTGACATCAGCTCTTAAAAGCGAATTACAGCTTTCGGGACGTTAGTATAGTCGATGTCAGCAGGAAAGTTAATCTAATAGAGGCAAAAATAAAAAAAGACAGTAAATGGCAGTAAATGGCATTGAAAAGCAGTAGTAAAGTGTGGTAATGTTATAATGTGATTTACAAACAAAGCAAGAGAAGCTACCCATATATCAATATGAGGTAGCTTTTTTGATGTAAAAGTAAGCTGTTTTTTGGGGAAAAATATAGGTTCTTTAAAGCGATTTGAAAAGCGTTGCGGGTCGGCGATCCCAATGCTCGACTAGACAATAAGTATTTTTTTGGACATTGCCGAATTAGAAGGGGGGAGGGGTATGCAAAGAAATATAGAAGATTTTGAGGAATTATTGGTAAGCTCAAAAGTGCTGGAAGCCTTATTTAATGTGAAGTCGCGTACAATTCGAGATCTTGCTGACAAGGGGATAATCAAGCGTGATTCACATGGAAAATATTTATTTTGGAGTTCGGCAAAGAGTTATATTACTGCATTAAAGGTTGTAAATGCTGGAAAGGGCAATTCAATCGTTGAAGATGCTGAGAATGCAATTAATATTGATGTGGAAAAGGCACAGCATGAGCGTCTAAAAAAGCAAATTACAGAGATAAGACTACAGTTAATAAAAGGACAAGTACATAAAGCTGAGGATGTCGAAGCTGTGATGACGAACATGTTTGAGCGGTTTAAGTCTAAAATGACAGCAATCCCTTCAAAACTAGCCAGAAAAGTAGAGGGAAAGAACAGAATAGATATTCAGCGAATATTGAAAAAAGAAATCGACAATGCACTTGTTGAACTGGCAAGTTATAATCCAGCAGACTTTTACTCAAATGAACACATAAATATACCAGATGAGGCAATTAGTTCACTTGGAGTTGAAGATTATGACAATGGAGAAGATGGAACAGCATCTGAAACATAAAAAAGTAAGTTGGCATACACTGCAATTTATGTGTCGCCTGGCAGATAAATTGAAACCGAAAGAACCAATGACGATTAGTGAGTGGGCAGACAAATATATGGTTTTGCCAAAAGGATCTAATGAGGAAGGGCGATTTTCTTCTGAATCAATACCTTATCAAAAAGTGATTATGGATTCCATAACAGATCCAGAAGTCACAGATGTTGTGGTTATGAGTTCTTCTCAGGTAGGCAAGACAACGATTCTTATGTGTGGAATAGCGTATTATATAGATTATGAGCCAGCGACACAGATATTGGTATTGCCTACAATTAAAGATGCAGAAAAGTTTTCCAAAACACGATTTGCACAAGTAATTGCGGATATTCCACAACTGGCGTGCAAAGTTGCAGATCCAAAATCAAGAAATTCAAACAATACAATTCTTTTGAAAAGCTATCCAGGAGGGAGTATAGCAATTAGCGGAGCAAATTCACCAAGTTCATTAGCCTCCGATCCAAGAAGAATTGTTTGGATGGATGAAGTGGATCGTTTTCCAGAATCAGCAGGGACAGAAGGAAACCCGATTAAGTTGGCGGAAAAGAGAGCAACAAGTTTTTGGAATAAAAAACGTGTAAAAACTTCTACACCAACAATTGCAGGTAGAAGCAAGATAGAAGATGAGTACAATAAAGGCAGTATGGAGGAATGGAACGTACAATGTCCTGAATGCGGAGCATGGCAGCCATATAGTTTTAGAAGAATGGATTTTGGAACAATATCTATGGCATGTGCGGAATGTGGGGTTTTAGTACCGGAAAGAGCATGGAAGGATAGTAATCACAAATGGATTGCAGCGCACCCAGAACAAAAAAAAGTAAGGTCATTTCGATTAAATGAGATGTGCAGCCCTTTTGTAGATTGGTCTGAAATTATTGATAACTTTAAGGATGCAGACAGACGACTGAAGCGTTTCCACGATCCAGAGGATATGAAAGTATTTGTTAATACTGTATTGGGTGAGGTATGGGATGAAACAGATTATATTGAAAATGCAGTTGACGAGAACAAGCTCGAAAGCAGAGCAGAACTGTATCCCGCAGATATTCCAGAGGGAGTATTGCTTTTAACAGCTTCAATTGACGTACAGGGCAATCGATTTGAAGTTGAGATACGTGGATGGGCGCGCAATTATGAAACATGGGGAATATATAAGACCGAGATTGAAGGGAACCTGATTCTCGATGAGCCGTGGGATCGTCTTGCAGAATATTTGGATCAACCATTTTACTTTGAGGATGGGACGGAGTTAAGCATTGCCGGATTTGCTATTGATACTGGTGGAAGTTATACGAATAAAACCTATAAATGGGTTAAGAAGATGCGGACAAAGGGAAAGAAATGTTTTGGTGTAAAAGGATATGCTGGTAAACCAGATCTGAAACTGATACATCATAAGACGGTTGTTGATATAACGGAAGAGCGCGGAGGAAAGAAGGTTGTAGTTGACCGGACATTGATTTATATACTAGGCGTTGATTCAGGAAAAGACGATATTATGAATCGCCTGCAAATACAAGAAGCAGGTGAAGGGTATTGTCATTTCCCATTGGGGGAAGGACGTGGTTATGACAGTGAATATTATGAAGGACTGGTTAGTGAACAGAAAATCACCAAAAAAGTTAAAGGGGTACTGAAAACTGTTTGGGTAAAAAAGAGTGGTGTGAGAAATGAACCACTTGATTTATTTAATTATAATTATGCAGTAGTAGAATTGTTAAAACCAGATTGGGACAAGTTGGAGAAAAAGTTGCAGCAAGGATTGAATTATATGAAAAAGAATAACAAGAAAGGACAAAGACGACGGTCGATTAGTGGAATTGAGGTATAGTTATAGTATGAGAGTAATCATTAATAACAAGAAACAACTTGAAGAAGCAAAAGTACAGCTTGGTCTGTTAAAAAAAGCAAGAGAAAAAATTTTGAGTGGCGGACAATCTTATACAATTGGGCCTGGTCAGGTGACAAGGGCAAATTTAAAAGAAATTTCAGAAGAAATTTCAGCATATGAACAAGCTATTGATGTATATGAGACATACGGAACGACAAAGCGTAGAGCAAAGAGAGTCGTTCCATTAGGATAGGATGTAGAGATATGAGTTATTTTTCAGATAGGAAGCGTTTGTGGGCTGTGCAAAGAGAATTGAAAATTGCACAGGCGGAAAACCAAATGGCAAAAACAAAGGCAAATACGATGATGCTGGAAATGCAACAGAAGACAGCACAGCATTTTTTAAATACGGGTTATTCGCATGGCGGCGCATCTACTACTGAAACTTGGGCTAAAAAATATAATTCAGAGAGTTTATCTCCCAAAAGTGATATTGAATTAAATCGAAAGCTTTTACGTGAGCGCAGCAGAGATTTGACAATGAATGCACCAATTGCGACGGCGGCAATTAATTCTGCAAGAACGAGTTGTGTTGGTTCCGGGTTGGTGCCAAAACCCAAAATAGACTATGAATTTCTGGGCATGGCAAAAGAGGAGGCAGTACAGCTTCAGCGCAAGATAAAAAAAGAGTTTGCAATATGGGCGGAAACGACGCTTTGTGACACTTGCGATCTGAATAATTTCTATGAATTGCAGCAAATTGCTTTTAATGATTGGCTAAAAAACGGCGAAGAATTTGTTCTGATTGAGTATGAGAAAGATATGGAATGTATGCCATATCAGCTTCGGCTTAGATTGGTGTCCGCTGACAGAATCAGTACACCAGACAGTTTGGATGGGGATTATGATGGTTATGACAAGGTGCTTCCTGATAAGAATATAATTATGAATGGAGTTGAGATTGACTCTAAAGGTAAAGTTGTGGCGTATTATGTCTGTTCAAACTTTCCAGGAGAGTATTCTTTAAAAAATCCTAAGTGGAAACGCATTGTAAAAAGAGGCAAACATACAGGCAATCCGAATATATTGCATATATTTAATGCAGAAATTGCGGAACAATACAGAGGGGTTCCTTTTTTAGCTCCAGTGATCACGACAATTAAACAGATAACAAGATATACTGAGGCGGAAATAATGGCAGCAGTAATTAATTCTATGTTTGCAATCTTTGTCAGCTCAGATGAGGAAGAACCAGTAGAAGGTTTTAGTGGCGAAGATGATGAAGACTGGCATCTTCCAGGACAGGAAGACAGCGAGGATGAAATTAAGCTTGGTTCTGGAATTATAAATTTTCTAAAAAAGGGAGAAAAGGTTGAAGCAGTAGAAACAAAACACCCAGCAGGAAATTATGATGCGTTTGTGCAGGCAATGGCCAATATGATTGGTGCAGCATTGGAAATCGCGCCAGAAATTTTAATGAAGAAATTTACTAAAAATTTCAGTGCATCTAAAGGAGCGCTAAATGAAACATGGCGCTCTTTTAAAATGCGTCGAAAATGGTTTGTTGACGATTTCTGTCAACAGGTGTATGAATTATGGTTTGCAGAAGCGGTAAGCAAAGGCAGAATACAGGCGCCAGGTTTTTTTACAGATCCATTAATCAGAAAGTCCTATACAAATGCTACATGGAATGGTCCGGCACAAGGCTGTTTGGAGCCAACAAAAGAAGTGGCTGCGGCGGTGACTCGAATTGAAAATGGTCTATCTACTCGCGAAGATGAATGTGCAGCGATAAATGGCAGTGACTTTGAGGACAATATACGTACATTGGCTAATGAGAATGCGCGCTTGGTGGATGCGAAAAAAATATTTAATGAAGAGGAGGGACCAGTAAAAGATGGCGAAGAAGATTAATGTAAAAGGCCCAATCATATCCAATGACAGTGCATGGCTTTATCATTATTTTGGGTGGGATGCTACCAGTCCAAGTATGATTGCGGAGGGATTGGAAGAGGCGGCTGGTGAGGATGTAATTATCGAAATTAATTCTCCTGGTGGTATTTGTATTTATGGATATGAGATGTATACAGCAATTATGAATTATGAGGGTAATGTAACAGTGCATGTGATCAGTGCAATGTCTGCGGCAACGTTGCTTGTATGTGCAGCAGATAAAGCATTGATATCGGATACAGGTATTTTTATGATTCATAATACGCAGTCTTATGCAGCGGGAGATTATAGAGACTTGCAGATGGAAGCGGATGCGTTAAAGGAATTTAATGCAGGTATTATCAATGCATATGTTAGAAAAACGGGAAAAAGCAGGGAAGAAATACAATCCCTGATGGACAACAATAGTTATATGAGTCCACAGACAGCAATTCAACATGGGTTTGTTGACGGATATCTTTTTGGTGATCCAAATGCAAAGGAGGGGAGACAAGAGATTACTCCAACAAGTATTGTTGCTGCTGATATTCCAATTATTCCTGAAGATACAGCAAAAAATCTTATTCAGTTAATTGTAAATGCAGAGAAAAACGATCAAGTGATGGCATTGCAGTGTAGTGAAAATAATGAAAAGAAAGGAAAGAGCAATATGACATTAAGTGAATTTTTAAAGGAAAACCCAGAAGCACAGGCAGAAATTGAAACGATAAAAACAGAAGCAAAGACAGAAGGGCAGAAAGAGGAGAAGGAACGTATAAAGTCTCTTGATGCAATTGCTGGAACGGTGACAGCAGAAATGCTAAGAGATGCAAAATATGGCGAAAATCCGATTGACGGGCCGGCACTTGCATATAAAGCAATGGTGAATGGTGAAAAACTGGCAACTGCGTATATGACTTCGGCAATGAAGGATTCGGAGGAATCTGGAGTTGGTGCAGTGGGGGTTGGCATACCAGATGCTGGGCAGGAACAAACAGACGAGTCTGATGAGATGTCAGCATATATCAATAAGAGGAAGGGCGGAAATTAAGATGGCATTACTTAATAAGATGGCATATACAGTAGAAAAGGACAAATTGGTTTATGATGCAAAACATCCGATTGATGCAACAGTAGTGCAGGCTGCTGTTGGAACTGATGCAGATGGCATATTAAGACGGGGGCAGTTGCTTGACTGCGAAAATGGTGTGTACAGTATTCATAGTGAAGGCGGAATGCCTAGTGCTATCATCGCTGAGGATACAGAGTATGCATCTGAAGATATGGAAATAATCGTTCCTGTTTATATTAGTGGTACATTCCGAGCAAGTGAGGTTATTACAGAACCAGAAATTACTGTTACGGATATTGAAAATCTCAGGAGTAAGGGAATTTATTTAAAATAAGGAGGAGTGAAAAATGGTAGTTGAGACCTACAAATTGATTAAGACAATCAAAAAAATGTATCCGGTTGTTTTGTTTTTTAAAGATCGGTATTTTCCAGATGGACAGACATATTATTCAGAAAAAGCACTCATTGAGTCTAAAAAGGGTGGACGAAAAGTTGCGCCATTTGTGATTCCGGTTGTTGGTGGAATCGTTATGGATGCGGAAGGATATAGGGCTGATTATGTGAAAGCTCCATATATTGCACCGAAAATGCCAATTACTGCGGAGGAGCTGGAACAAAAAGCATTTGGAGAAGCACCAGACTCTGGACGAACTCCTGCATCAAGGGAAAATGAAATTCAATCAGAACACATGGATGATATGAGAATGGCTATTTATCGCAGACAAGAACTTATGTGTGTGGAAGTGATCACTACTGGAAGAGTAGTGATGAAACATTTTGCAACTGCAGATGACGCAATTAGAGATGAAAACTATCAGGTAAAAATACTACAGTTTTATGATGATAAATTTGAAAATGTATATAAGTTTTCAAAACCGTGGCTGGATATGAGTGCAGCAGAGAAGATACGTGAATTTTATAAGGTTGCTCTTATTCTTAGAAAAAGAGGGGTGCGTGCGACGGATATTGTCATGACAGGAGATGTGTCTATGCAGCTTATGTCTGATGAGAAATTTCTTGATTTTTATGACAAACTGCATGTCAAGACGGGCGTCATTGACCAGAAACAACTGCCAAGTGGTGTAGCCTGCAATGGTACGATTAATGTAAATGGAGTGTTATTTACACTATTTACATATGATGAAGTGTACGAGGATCTTGATGGACAGATTAGAGAAATGTTACCTAAGGGGACTCTTGCATTTTTGCATCCTAATATGGGAGCTACAGCATATGCACAGGTAACATTTGTAAAAGGTTCAGGATTTGTATCTCATGCAGAAAGAATCGTTCCCCGAGTTGTTGTTAGTGAGACCAATAATATGATTGAGGTACAGATGTTTTCAAGACCAGTTCCTTATCCGCTGGATTGGGAAGGGTGGTTAATTGCTAATATCTATGATTCGGTCGAACCTTCTGATGACGAGACAGACGAAGGCATAGACACACATATGGACGATATGCCAGGCGTCGAGTTAAAGACAGCAGCAGAGATTGGAGCAATGACCAGAAAGGAGCAGGTAATTACTTATGCAGAGTCGATTGGCTTGAATGGTTTGACAGCGGATTCTAAACTTGATGAATTAAAAGAAGCGGTTCTGCGATATCAGGATGAAATATAGTTTGATAAGTGGAGTGGAGTATGATAAAAGCAATTGCAACAATTGTTGTCGGAGATAAAGTCTTCCAGCCTGGACAAGTAGTGCTTGGATTGTCTTCTATTGATAAAATATGGATGCAGAAGGCTGGATATATTGCAGAAACTGTGAATGGCAGGAAAAGTTTAAGGACAAAAACTATAAATACAGGTCAGAAAGAAGCTGATGGAAATGAACTTTAAAGAGGCTTATCAGGACGATTTGGCAAATTTGTTTTTCGATGAGGAGGAATTGGCCAGCAGGCATAATATTGATGGTGTTGAGTACACGATCATTCTAATGGACATGGAGAATCAAGGGGCACGAAAGTATTATGGACGTGCAAAATCAACGTTTAATCAAAAGGAAACTGCAATAAATCTAGTCAAATATATTGTTTATATTAGAGAGTGTGATGTAAAGAGAAAGCTTACGACGAATGCATTGATTAATCTGGATGGGAAGAAATGTTTTATTCAGGACGTTCGGTTACAGGAAGGCATATACATACTGACACTTGGTATTTATGCTGTGTAGGAGGTTCGCAAAATGAGCAATGTAACAATTCATGTGTCAGAGGAAGCTGTGAAACAAAGACTTGGTGCACTGGCCAACCGATCCGGTGCTGTGATAGCAAGGGCAGCAAATCGATCTGTCAACACAGGAAAGAAAGTTATAAAACAGGAAACCGCAAAGATATACAATGTGCGTCAGAAAGATGCTGACAAAATATTGAAAGTTACAAAGGCAACAGCAGCGAAGCCAGTATTGACGCTTACTTACAAAGATTCACACCCAAATTTATATGTGTTTGGGCGAGAGTCATCTCTCACACCACGCTTTGTTATACAGTCTTCTGCCCCTGTTAATCCAGATCCAGAGTATGTAAAAGCAAAGGTTATGAATAGAGGCGGATATGTGGCACTCAATGGAAGTCCGAAACCATTTGTACAGCAGGCAAAAAAGTCTGGAAATATCGCATTATTTCAGCGGGTGTCTAATCATGCGCGTGCACCAATACGAGGGGTTGCTGCGCCATCTCTGCCACAGGTTATCAAGAATGAAAAAGTGCTTGCGAGATTTAACAGAGAAGCACGCGACATGTTTGAGAAGCGCCTCTTACATGAGATTGATAATGTGCTGAAAGGGGTCACAAAATGACAGATTTGGATTTGCAGGGAGCAATTATAAGAGAAATACAAGAGCTGACTGTTAGTCAGAGTCTGAAAAAATTAGATGGTGAGGTCTGGGAGGATTATAACATTTACCGTCAAGATAAGCCGTACAAGAATGATGCGGAGGAAGATGACCAGGAGGACTATATTATTGTCATGCTGGATGATGAAGATACGAATGATGCAGGACACTGGGTAGTGACTGTTCATATTGTGATTAGTATTATGCTCATGGAGGAAGAACATCAGGGAAATTTGATTCTTGCAAATTTAATGAATCAGCTTGATTTGCACTTTATGAAAAAAAGAGTGATAGATAGTCGATACGAGATAGAGAATGAGCGTCATAAACGTTTTAATCATGAATGCTATCCTAATTATTATGAATGTGACTATATTACAAAGTGGGTGCTTCCCGCGGTGCATCAGGAGGGGATTGGTGATTTGATATGAAACAGACAATATATTTAGGGCCGGATATCAAAGGGATTGTCCAGAAGAATCAGATTTTTACATTTTGGCCGGAAGATGTGATTAAGCAGGCGTGTGAAGTCAATATGCTTGCAAAACATTTATTTGTATCAATGGAAGATGTTGTGCAGAGCAGGAATGAATTGAGGAGACAAGATTCTTTCTTGTATCTTGCATATCAAAAAGTAAAGAAAGGAAAGTAAAAGATGGAAGATTACAAACATGAGATTAGCACTGCAAGAAATTCGGATATTACAGTGGAGACTGTACAAGCTGCCCGTGTGCAGGTTGCAGTTGGTGCTGCACCTATAAATCTTTTGGATTCTCCGCGCAGTGCAGTAAATGTGCCATTTCTTGTAAAAAACAAGAAAAATGTGGAAGAATGTCTTGGCATATGTAATGATTACGAAAATTATACTCTGATGCAGACAATGCTTGCTTCCTTTCAGAAAATTGGCGTTGCACCAGTAGTTATGATTAATGTGCTTGACCCTGATAATCCTGCACATGTGACAGCGGTTGCAGGAACAGAATACACGCTTACGAAAGGCAGTACTACTATAGAGAAAGATGGAATCTTATTAGACAGTATTGTAGTTTCGTCAGAAGGGAAGGAAGGGAAGCCAGATGAGGATTATATTGCGGCTTTTGATGCAGATGGACATGCAACCATTGCAGTTGTAGCAGGAGGGATTTTTAAGGATGCTGTATCGGTTACTGTCGCCTATACAAAACTAAATCCTGAGGGAGTGACAGCAGGGGATATTATAGGTGGCATTACAGAAGATGGGATAAGGACAGGTATTGAATTGGCAGATGAAGTATATAGCAGGTTTCAGGTTATTCCTGATATCCTTTCTGCGCCAAAATATTCCTCGCTTCCTGCAGTGGCAGCGGCACTTGAAATGAAGGCGGAACTGGTGGGAGATTTGACAAATGCAGTTGCAGTTATTGATATTGAATCGGAAACAACTAGAAAGATTGCTGATGTCAAAGCTGCAAAAGATAAATTGGGGATATATACCAGATGGTCTGTCTTGTGTTGGCCTAAAGTGCTGATGGCTTCCCATGAAATATATGCTTCGGCAGCAGTAGCCGCAATGTTACAGCATACAAGTGCGGCAAATGCAGGGATTCCAACATCTCCAGACAATAAAGATATTCCCATTGATGGAGTGGTTCTGGAAGGGGGAAAAGAGCTTCACATCACACAAAGACAGGTGAACAATTATTTAAATGCAGTTGGGGTGTTATCTTTTTCTTATATGGGAGGTTGGAAGTGTTGGGGAAATAATACAGCGGCATTTCCTGATAATAAGGAACCGAATAATCGTTTTATTAAATGTGTAATGATTTCCAATTATCTGGAAAATCGTTTTAAGACAGAGTATCTGCCAATGATTGGAAAAGATGGCAGTTATAAAATGGTAGATTCGGTAGTGAGCAATTACAATGCAGATCTAAATGCTCTGACACCGGACTATCTGGCAGGTGCATATGTGGTATTCGACAAGAATGAAAATCCTAAGGCCCAAATTTTGGAAGGACATTTTCGATTCCATACCAGATATGCAGATTATACACCTGCAGAATATATTGAGAATACATTTACCTGGGATTCACAGATTTTGCAAGCAGCTTTTGAAGGAGGAGAATAATTATGAATCTAATTCCTGATAAAATTAACAATTACAATGTCTATGTAGGTACAGCCACAGCGGCAAATAAACTAATTGGTGTAATGGATGAGACAACACTTCCAAGCTTAAAAAATTTGTCTGAAACACTTAGTTTGGCTGGAATGGCTGGTGAAATTGATTCTCCCGCAGTTGGTCAGTATCAGAGCATGGAAATTGAACTGGTGTTTTCTAATATTGCGAAAAGTTCGTTGGAGATTGCTGCGATGGACAATACGCCATTGATACTTAGAAGTGCACAGGAGTTTGTTAATCCAGAGGATAGTACTAAGTCTCTAAAAAACAGGACCATAACAATACGAGGCATGACAAAAGGGATTAATTTCGGCTCGTTAAAAAAGGGCGGCTATGGCAAACCAAGTGTCACAAAGGAAGTTACATACTATAAAGATGTCGTTGATGGTGATGTGGTCGTCGAAATTGATAAATTTAACGGGAGGGCCGTTATTGGTGGAATTGATCAGACAAAAGATATTATGGAGTATATTTAAGTTTCAGAGAAATGTGAGGGAAAAAAATTATGAACGAAGACAAAGTGAATTTGAATGCTGAGGAAATGGAAGAACTGGCGTCCGTTGAAGCGGCTGCTGATAGTTCTGCACAGGCAGCAGATGCAGAGCTGGATTTCAATAAAAGTGTACCTTATGTGATTCCGCTGTCAAAGACTTATCGGTTTGAGGGGGAAGAAATCAAGCAAATTGACCTGAGTGGATTGGAAGACCTCACTACGGCAGATGGCGAATATGTGGACCGTGTTATGGTCAAACTGAATCATCACCCAAGAGATAAGTTTCGGGATATTACATACACCAAGCATATTGCTATGCGTGTGACAAATCTTCCAATTGAATTTTTCAATATGCTCAAGTGGAAGGACCAACAGACAATCACTTCCCGTATTGCACTGTATTTTTTATTTTAGGAGCTGGTGAGCAGCTATTCCATAATTTAAAAGAAACTGCTGTCTGTATGACTATGAGAACAAGCAATTCGCTTAGTTACTTATTAAATATACCAATAAAAGAGTTGCTTGAAATTATTGAAATAATTATCAAGACAGATTGTGAAATCAAGGAAAGAGTCAAAGAAAACAGGAAGCGAAGATAAGGAGGGGAGATCGTGGCATCAAAAACGACATATGAACTAGATTTGAAACTTGGTGCGAAGACTTCTCCAAGCTGGAAAACAACGTTAGGGAAAGTAACGTCAGGATTGCAGAGTGTCAATGCATTATCCACCAAGATTTTGTCGGGAATGGCTGGTAGTGTGACAGCTGCCGGCGCTACTGCCACATATGCACTGTCAAATGCAATGGATACATATGTGTCATTTGAACAGGAAATGGCCACTGTACAATCTATATCGGGCGCATCTGCTACGCAGTTTTTTGCAATGAAAGAGGCTGCACTGGAAGCCGGAAGCAGTACAGTATTTACGGCGACAGAAGCAGCTTCTGCATTGGAATACATGTCGTTGGCTGGATGGGATGTAAATACATCGATATCGAACTTGAATCCTATGTTGAAAATGGCTGCGGCGACAGGAAAAGAACTGCAGACAACAAGTGATTTGGTTACAGACTCTATGAGTGCATTGGGACTAGAAGTGGATGATCTTGACATGTATCTGGATAAACTCGTTAAAACAAACAATTCTGCCAACACTACTGCGGAAGAGCTTATGGAAGCATTAGTAAAAACTGGTGGAGCATCCAGAACTCTTGGAGCAGATCTTGATGATACCATTACGGCGTTGGGCGTGTTGGCAGACAATGGTTTAAAAGGTGAAGCGGCGGGAACAGCGCTCAATGCAATTTTTACACGTTTGTTCGGAAATACAACCGCGATTAAAGAACTAAATAAATTGGGAGTGGATCTTTGGACTGATGCTGGGAAATTTATTGGATTTGAAGAGGGACTAGATCGAATTAATGCTGCATTATCTGAATTGAATGACGAACAACGAGCCTTTAGCATGAAAAATATATCGGGAACGCATTACAGTTCGCAGATGAAATATCTGTTGGAGTCAAGAAAGCCGAAAGAGGGAAGTGACACAGATACGAATGCGTGGGATACATTAGAGGAAAAAGTAGTCCATAGCACTGGCGCATTGAAAAATATGTATGATATTACTACAGATACGCTGCTAAATGCACAGAAACGGCTTGAATCCGCGAAAGAAGATATGCAAATTCGGCTTGTCGATGTATTTTCTGATGATGCGAAAGATTTTGTGTCTTGGCTTGCAGAAAGTCTGCCCAATGTTACAGAATCAATTGTCGATTTTGCGGAGACACACCAGGGTGAATTTGCAAGGACACTGGATGGACTTGAAGAGGGAATTGAGTTTTTATGGGAAAATGGTATTGCTGCGGGGAAATGGATTATTAAGCACAAAGGGGCAATTATTGGGGCCTTGTCTAGTATGACAGGCAGTATGGTTCTACTAAAGACTGCAACAATGGGACTAAACATTGCAAAGTTTTTTACAAATCCATTATCGGCAGGAGTAACTGTGGCAGGTGCAGTAATTGCAGCGATTGGTGGGATAAAAGGTGCTTTCCGTGATGCGGAAGATGCGGCAATCAATGCAGATTTAGCTTCTCGCTTTGGCGAAATCGAATTGTCCATGAGGGATGTTGAACGAGTGGCGGCGCATCTTGTTCAATCTGAGAGTCTGATAGCAGTTCTTGCATCGTTAGAAGAATTTGACGAATTGAAAAGTATTTCTGGTATTATGGAAGATGCTTCAAAAGAACTGGAAAAGACGCATTGGAAAATCTCTGTTGGAATGGAACTGACAAAAGACGAGCAGGAGACCTATAAAAAAGCAATTGATGATTATATTGCATCGGCGCAGGACTATGCACGGCAGGCTCAGTATGCAGTGTCTGTTAGTTTGGATTATAACTTTGCAGAAGACGTCAATACAGATAGCATTGATACGAAGGTGTTAAACTTTTTCAGTGAAAAAGAGGAGGCTCTGGCAGCGTGCGGCAAACGATTGAACGATGCTATGACAGAGGCTTTTAATGATGGCCTGCTTGATATTGAGAAAGTGCCAACGATTGCTAAGATTCAGGCAGAGATGGCAGAGATTCAGGAATCAATAGAGATTGGGAAGACGGAAGCAAGATTTGCGTATCTTGAACAGCAGTATGCGGGAATGGAATTAACGCCTGATAGTCTTGTAATGTTATCAGAAGAAATTGATAAACAGTCGATAGAGGCTGCAGAGGCTTATCAGGAATGGTATGAGAATTCATATGCTGCATTTTCGACAGCTCATGAAGGCGGGGGGCTTACTGATGATGAGTATAATGAACGTGTTGAACAGCTGAATAAAGATCTTGCAAATAAAAAAGCAGAAAGTTTGTTGAGAGGCAAGGAATTTTTACTTAGTACAATTAGTAAAGCTTATGAAGACGAGATTGGACAGTATAATAAAGCAGTAGCCGATTCAATTGCATATTACAGTGATGATGTATATAGTGAGAGATGGGAGTCAGCTCCAGTAGTTATGTGGGATTCCATGCTGCAGGATATCATTAAAGAAGGACCAGACAAGACAAGTAAGGCGGCTGTCAGAAGTCTGGTAGAAACGATGTCTGGAAGTATGGATGTGGTGTATGGCTTAATAGATAATTGGGACAGTTTAACACCAGAAATGCAGTTGTCTGCTCAGAATGTGCTTGGACAATATGAGACTTTACAGGGTATGTCTGTCGATAAAATATCTCGTAAAGGAAACGGTCTGGAAGGTTTATATCGGAATGTGGCAAATGAGGTTTATAATTCAGAAGATTCTACCAATATTGGAGGATATGTAAATCGAGTTTATGAAGATTTGACTGGGTATGTCAAAACAGCATCGATAACAAGTATTGAGAGTAGTCTTGAATCATCAAAAGCAAAATCTATACGACCAGCTATAGATGAACTGCATACGTATTCGCAGGAATATCTTGACCAGGTATTTTCGCAGGAATTATCTGCTTTAGCTGAGGTAAATATATCAATGAATCCATCGTTCAATGTGACAGGGATAGATAGTTTTGCACAAGGTATGCTAGGCATAGCTGGTGTTGCCCAATATAACGTCCCAGTTCTGCATAATGCGAAAGGAGGAATCTATAATAGTCCAATACTGACCACGTTTGCAGAGGAGGGACCGGAAGCGGCAGTGCCGCTTGATGGCTCGCTTCGTGCAAAGCAGTTGTGGATGCAGGCGGGGCAAATTTTAGGCACATTGCCAAATGGCACAAGAGATCAGGAGCTTTTAAATGGTATCAGTGCTATGAATAGAGAGGATAGCGGAAAGAGTATGCAAATTATATATAATCCGAACATCGTTATTCAGGGGGCAACATCTAAAGAGGAAGTTCAGAGTGCGTTGGCGCTTAGTATTGATGAGTTAAGAGAAATGTTAGAGGAAATTCAACGGGAGGATGCAAGAGTATCCTTTCGATAGAGGGCTGTGATAGATGGGTGGTTATTATTATATTACCAGACAAGGTGATATGTGGGATTATATTGCATGGGTAGTGTATCAAAATGAAAAGATGGTAGAAGTACTGCTCAATGCAGCAGAGAACAGAGAGCATATGACCGATTATATTTTTTCGGCGGGAGTGAAAATATGGTGTCCTGATGTTGCGGAACAAGCAGCATTAAGCGACCGACCGTCCTGGAGGGATAGTTAAAATGGATGCAATGAAGTCAAAACTTGTAATTGAATACAACAATGTAGATGCCACAGATATTATAGCAGATGATTGTGATTCTTTTACATGGAAAGATAATGCATCGGGTGCTGCCGATACCATAACATTATCTTTGGCCAATATAAATCAAAAATGGATGAATGGTTTCTATCCTTTTGAACAGGATGCGTTTAAGGCATGGATACAATTGCAGGAATGGGCTGCTGATTATAAGGAAGGGAAAATATATTGTGGAACGTTCATGGTAGATTCTTTGAAATATGCAGGTTTTCCAGAGACGTTACAGTTATCGGGCATATCGATACCGATTGATCGTAATTTTAATGTAAAACAAAAAAGCAGAACTTGGAACAAAACGACGATTAGAACAATTCTAAATGATATCGCATCAGCCGCAAAAATTGAACTTGTTTATGATGCAGAGGACAGCAGTATTCAAACCATAAATCAGAGTGGGAAGACAGATCTGGCGTTTGCATATACTCTGTGCGATGATTATGGATTATCTCTTAAGCTGTATGACAAAAAAATGGTAGTTTATGATCAGACTGTTTATGAGCGGTCAAAACCATTATATACGATTGAACATGACAAATTGGGTGGAAGTGGTTCTTATACTATAACCAGTCAAATGACGACGGTTTATGACAGTGTGAAGATTCAATATGCCAGCGGTAAAAAGGGAAAAGCAATTACATATGAATATATCATTCCAGGAAAAGCGGGCGAACGTCAGATGTTTCTGAACACAAAAGCAGAATCAATTAATGATGTAGAGAAAAAAGCGAAAGCGGCGTTGCGGGAAAATATTAGAAAAAGCAGAACTATCACGATTAAAATGATGGGAAGTGCGAAATATATGGCTGCGGATTGCTTTAATCTAGCTGGATTTGGAAAACTAGATGGCACATATTTTGCTGACAGCGTGACTCATCAGAAGTCAGGAGGAAAATATACAGTATCAATCACAGCGCATCAAGTGGTAACAGATTTTTAGGAGGAAATATGGCAACGTTGTTTTATGCAAAAATATCATCAGTTAATCGTACACTGGGAGAGGCAAATGTTACACTTCAAGATAGAGAAAACCAAGTAATACAGGGAGTTCCTTTCCTTATTACACCCTACGAAATGCCAAAACCAGGAGAAAAAGTGGCGGTGTTATTTGAAGAAAAAAACGGCCAGATTGAAAAAGGCGTGATATTGGGGAAAATGTATTTAAAATAAGAACAAATAGACAGCAGAGGGGATGATTGATATTGGCAAATGTAGGCAGTTTTGGAGATATCACATTTTACTGTAAGTCAGTAGGAGGAAGAGATAAAATTTTATCTTTCCATGATTTAAACAGAAGTTCTTCTGCCAGCTTTTCTGAACATGAAAGAAATGGAGAAAAAGCCTATCTTGAATTTGGAGGTGATGGGCTTGATGAAATAACATTGACAATTGAGGCAGATGCAAGGTATGGAGTTCGTCCATTGGAGATACAGAACAAGCTGTATGAAAAAAAGTCATTGGGAGAAGCTGAATTTTTTGTTTTGGGTGGAAAAAAAGTAGGTGAAAATCCGTTTGTAATAGTAAGTATATCAGAGGTATTTAAAACGCTACATATAGACGGAAGAGCAATTGCAATTAGCTTACAGGTAACTTTGAAAGAATATGCAAATCAAGTTGCTAAGATAACAACAATACCTTCCGATATGAATCGGAATCTTAAGGAAGCTGCAGTGACAGGAAATGATAGTTATACAGTTGTAAAGGGCGATTGCCTGTGGAATATTGCAAAGAAATTTTATGGAAAAGGAAGTCAATATACTGTTATATACAATGCAAATAAAGATAAAATTAAAAATCCAAATCTTATTTATCCAGGACAAGTATTGATTATTCCAAAATAGGAGGGCCGCATGGTTGTTGAATATGCAAAAGCGGGTTTATCTATGACATCTACAGAACGGGATAGTGTGACCAACAGTATAAGCACTATAGCCAGTACACCATATGCATCAGCTCCATATATTCGAAGTATGGGAATAAAAAATTATCCTCCTGAATCAAATTCAGAGATTGCAAGAAATCAATATGCAGCAGAAGTAATGACACAATGTGCTATATGGGAAAATCGTGCAAAGGTTTCAGAAGTATACTTTGGGGAGAATAATGATGTAAGGATGGTGATAGAGAGTGGCTAGAATTGATGCGTTGGAAAATCTGCCTAAAATTGATATGCTGGCGGAGGAAGGGATAACCTTTGAATCTATCGTGAATGAAATGATTTCTGACTATGAAGCATACTGGAAGGAGCTGACGAAGGAAGAACTGGTATTGTATCCTGCGGACAGCAGAAGAATTATGCTGAATGTAGCAGCGGGAAAGCTATACCAACTGGCGACTATCATAAATGAAAGGCATAAACTTAATTTTTTACAGTATATGTATGGTGACTTTACCAAAAACTGGGCTGCTAATTTTGGATTTAAGGAAGATGGAGTGGAGTCAGCGGTTGTTACATTGAGGTTTTATCTTGTGGAAGAACAATTAATGGATGTGATTATTCCAGCCGGAATAAGAGCAACTTCTGGTGACAATATTTTTTTTGCAACAGATGAACCATTAATTATTCCAGCAGGAGAGATCTATGCAGATACAAGTGCAACCTGTACCCAGCAGGGAACTATAGGGAACAATTATGCGGTTGGACAATTAAATATAATAGCAGATCCTATTAATCTTGTAGAGCGTGTAGAAAATGTGACACAGAGCGCTGGCGGGCATGATGAGTATACAAATCAGGAACTAAAGGAATTAATCTACAATTTTCCGGCATCTTATACAACCGCAGGACCAGCAGAGTGTTATGAGCAGATTGTAAAGTCTTATAGTAAAAATATAATTGATGCAAAGGTAATTACGAATAATGAAGCGTTGGTACAAATATATATATTGTTACAAAATGGTGTAATCCCTACAACAGAATATTGTGAAAATGTCTTAAGCTATCTTAAAGAGCTAAAAATAACTCCTGATACCGATAAGATAGAAATCTTCTCACCAGATGCAGTGGATTATGAAGTGGAGGCTGCGTATTATATCGTGGATGAGCAGAAAGATATAGCAGATGCACTTAAAGAATCTATTGAAGAGGCAGGAATTGAATTTGTTAATTATACCAGAAGCAAGATTGGACGTGCAGTCAATCCCAACATTTTAGTTACATATGCAAATGCAGCAGGCGCTTTTCGGATAGAGATTGTAAAACCAGTGTATATTCATATTTGTGAAAATGCAGTGGCAAATTGTAATAGCATCAAAATGATTTTTGGAGGATTTGAAAAGGAATAGGGAGGAATATCATGTTTCAGATAGATGATGTGGGGAGCATGTATTTATCCTTGCCGCCTAATTTACAGGATACAGAGAATGCGTGTTTTTCATTTGCTTTTGACAAACAGATTCAGAAGTTGTGTAAACTTACAGAAAATCTTACTGTGTGGAGTGATTTGGACAATGCAGACCCAAAATATTATGATTATATGGCTTTGGCAATACGAACACCATACTATAAATCAGAATATAATCAAAAACAAAAATTAAAGCTGATAAAGGCAACACTTGCTGCACGAAGGTATGCTGGAACAGTTAAAGCTGTTGAGGAACTTCTAGATCAAAGCATTTTATTTGCAAAGTTTGTACCTTGGTATGAGTATAATGGAGAACCATATCATTTCAAGATTAGGACAAGTGATACACCAGAAACAGAATCTCGTATTTTATTTGGAAATATGCTTCAGCGAGTGAAGGCAGCCAGATCGATTATAGATGGGGTAGAGATAGATCATGCTCCTGTTAAGAATACGATATATATTGGTACTGGAATCCGTCAGCAGAAAATAATACAAATCCACAATAAAGAAGCATTTGAGTATAAAGTCTGTGGAATATGGCAGATTGGATGTGCAATTAGTGTAAAAAAGCAGATTGTTATCAAGGGGGGAAAGGAATGACAAAGTTTGAAGGATGTTATTTAACGAATGCTGGACGTTATATGGTATATGACAAAGGGCTGACTAATATAACTTTCACAAGAGCTGTTACGGGGTCTGGTATGCATGTATCCAAAGAAGAAATACCTGATATGGTGGAATTAAAAGAAACAAGACAGGAATTTGGTTTAGATAGTTTTTGTGAGCTTGGAGACTGTACAGTCAGTGTTAAATTCAAGGTTAATAATGTTAACTTAGAACAGGGATATCAACTGAGTGAAATTGGAATATATGCCAAAGCAGATGACAGGGAAGAGATTTTGTATTGTGTTGCATATGCTTTGGAGGGGTATACAGAAGAAGTACCTGCAAATGATGGTTCAATAACATACTTTATGGCAGTGGATATAGAAACCGTTGTATCGAACGATGCGGAAGTATCAATTGTATATTCAGAAGAACATGAGTGGTCTAAAAATTATATAGATATCATAATTGCAGATATTTTTGAAGAGACCAATATTAAAGAAGCTTTCTTTTTCGTTTTTACCAAAACAGATGCTGCAGATAGGCTGGTCATGTCTGCAGCAGAAGTAGCAAACGCATTAGAGACCGAGTGGAATGGGCAGTCTTCGGCTGATATAAATGCTTTAAGTTCCAAAGATATAGAGACAGCAATATGTACGGAGTGGGACGGACAGTCTTCAAATGATGTTAGAGCACTTACATCATCTGAAATATCAAAAGTAACAAATTAATTTTATTTTTCCATTCAATCCAGTGGTAGCATACAATTTCAAAATATGAAGGAGGAAATTTATGGGATATTTAGACCAAACAGGATTAGAACAGGTATGGGGGAAAATAACACAAGGCTTTGTAGGAAAAGGGACAGTATATACTAGGGATGAGACAAACGCGGCTGTTTCGGCTGCTATTGGACAGGCTGTTGCAGGTATCTATAAAGTGAAGGGATCTGTAGCGTTTGCAGATCTGCCAACAACAGAGATGCGGGAAGGATATGTATATAACATAACGAATGAGTTCACCGCAGATAATACATTTGTAGAAAGCGAACAAGGAAAGAAATATCCAGCTGGAACAAATGTTGTATATACTGAAGCAGGATGGGATGCAATGGCTGGTGTATATGATTTTTCTGATTTTATGATGAAATCAGACCTTGAGGATATAACAGCAGCAGAAATTGATGCGATCTGTGTGATACCAGAAGAATAAAACATTGATTGTATGCTGTCACTGGATTGGATGGAATTGAAAGCTAAACAGGAGGAAATTATGGCGGATAATAAAAAATTAGGTTCTACAGGCTTAAAGGCATTCTGGATCAAAATATTTAGTTTAATATGTTTAATTACGGGTAACGTTGATGTTATAGGGAAAGGAGATCTTCAGACACAGATAGATTCCATGGACGAAAAAGTGAAACAATGTTTTACATCTGCCAGTAATGGTAAAAAAGCGATAGCATCCGCCATTACTGGCAAGGGTGTCAATACCGCAGCGGATGCAACGTTTGCGACAATGGCAGAAAATATAGGGAATATAAAGACAAGCCCAAAGCTACAGGCAAAGAATGCAGCCTTAAGTACAGCAGCACAGACAATAAAACCAGATACTGGATATGATGGGCTGTCACAGGTGTCCGTTCCGGCTGTGTCTGGAAACGCAGGGACAGGAGATGTGCTGGCAAACAAAACTTTTAGCAGCGGTTCTGCTGGAATAAGCAAGACAGGCACCATGCCCAACAAAGGAGCGTGGATAGGAGCAACAACAGGAAGTGGGAATGTGACAATTCCGGCAGGATACCATAATGGTCAGGGACATGTGTCTGGCGCAGGTGCCTATAATGCAGGGATAAGCGCCGCAGATGGGCGGGTAAACGCAGACAGTGCCAACTATAAAGGTGGATACAATGCAGGAGTAAGCGCGACCAAAAAGGGAACAGCAGGAGCAGGAGATGTATTATCTGGAAAGACCTTTACAAATAGCAGTAGTGTAGGAGCCAGCGGAACAATGCCCAATAAAGGCGCATGGACGGGAGCGACAACAGGAAGTGGGAATGTG
>DEPD01000083.1:46081-46446 GCA_002358575.1 Lachnospiraceae bacterium UBA3401
TAATGCAGGGATAAGCGCCGCCGACGCCCGAGTGAATACAAACAGCGCCAACTATAAAGGCGGCTACAATGCGGGTGTAAGCGCTGCTGATGGGCGGGTAAATGCAGACAGTGCCAACTATAAGGGCGGTTATAATGCAGGAGTAAGCGCGACTAAAAAGGGAACAGCAGGAGCAGGAGATGTGCTGTCTGGAAAGACCTTTACAAATGGAAGTAGTGTAGGAGTCAGCGGAACAATGCCTAATAAAGGGAGTACAACACAAGATGCTACAGCTACACAAGATGATACCTATACATATCTGACAGTGCCAGTGGCTGGATATTACAACACAGCGAGCAAACTTAGGACGAAAAATAGTAATTTAG
>DEPD01000186.1 GCA_002358575.1 Lachnospiraceae bacterium UBA3401
GACACCATTCAATGCATTTCTGTTGGAATATCAGAGCAGAAAAGTATCCACAGTCGCTATGGTAGCCAGCCTGATCGTAAGATTTTTAAACTATCTCTTTTTTGAAATGGTCTCCCCAATTACAACAATAGCAGATTTGACATTCCAAAATGGGATAGATTTTCTATCTGCCCTGCCTTGTCAGAAAGGTGTAAAAACACAGTATGCGGAATATCTCACAAAATTCTATTATTTCTGTATGGATCACAAAATGGCAGAAATTAAAGATTTGAAAGAACACTCCCGTTCCCAATATAAAACATATACAGAAAATATCTTTAAAGGAAGATATAAAGCAGAATCAAAACAAAAAGTGGATGCCATTCATGAAATTGATACTGCATACCTTCCGATGTTTTTTGATACGGCAAGGGATATTGCACCTGATATTTATCTTGGACTATTTTTTCAGTTCGCAGGAGGACTCAGGGCAAGTGAAGTGGTTTCTGTGGAATACAGCAGCATCAGGATTATCAGGGAAAACGGCAGGATGGCTATGTCAATAAAGCTGGAGGACAAGGATTTGCGACCAGACTTATCCAGTGCGTTCATTGCCAAAGTAAAAAGGAACAGGACACAGATAGTGCTTCCCATATTTGGGAATAAATTAGAAGAAGCATATGAGACACATATCAAGCAATACAGAAAAGAAAATATATCAGCAGTATTTATAGATAAAAACGGGAATCCAATGACGGTAAATACATATTGGAAAAGATTCAATCATGTAAGAAGGGAATTTATCAAAAGACTGTACGATTGTCCAAACATGGAAACACAGATGTATGCAGTATTTTTGGAAAGCTATAAATGGTCTACCCATATCGGAAGGGGAACTTATTCCAACATTGTCGCGCAGAATGCAAACAATATTGGTGAAATTGCAGTTATGAGAGGGGATTCCAGTCTGTCATCATCATTGCCATATTTAAATGATAACAGGTCAGTAGGGAAAAAGGTACAGGATACGTTTGACTTCTTTTATAGGAGAGAAACATCATGAGCAGGATGGTCACAACAATAGAAATAGAAAAGATGTATGGAGTGCCAGCAGGTGTCACCCGTTCAGCCATTAAAAGATTCCAGATAAGGAATCAGAAGACAGACGGGCTGATATCCATTACATTACAGGATGCGGAGCCAATTATATTTGATTATCATGCAAGGCAGGACAGCTATACATGGCAGGAGGTGGCAGAGAAATTACATGCTTCCCCAAGGAATGAGCAGTTAAAGAAGGTAATTAACTCAATCCTTCCGCATTACTGTTTAGCCAGCGGAACCTACTATCCAATAGGAGATGTGGAGGAAGTGATAAACCATTTGGAGCATTATCATATTAAGAAATATAAAGAAAAGTATTACTATCTGGAAGGTGGCAGGGAAGATTTTTATATCACAAACTATTTTACAATTTCTGAATTTAAACAGTCATTTAAACAAAAATATAAAATGGAAATGAAACTGTGCAATTTCAGTAAAATTAAAAGCCAGCTAAAGAAAGAGTATCCTGTGGAGACCGTCAACCTGTTTGGGTTTCCTGAATATATGATCCCATTGAAATATATGGAACAGCTCATGGAAGATTACTTTTATTATTATACAATAAAAGAAATAGAAGAGCCTTATGACAGATATAAAAAAGAAATAGAAAATCTTGGTAATGGAAAGGGAATATTTGTCGAGACATTGAAGCTTTTTGATGCATTTGCAAATAGACAGTTGGAGAATACAAAAAATCAGATGCAGAAGGTGAAAACATTAACAGCATTATGGAAATATTTATTAAATACATTGGATAAAGAAATTTATCTATATAAAAATAAGGAAATATGCAGTCTGATAAAAAGTGCCAGTATAGGGCAGCGGGAATATGCAGAACTGTGCTTGTTTCTTAAATTTGTTGTTGATGAATGGGAAGATTGTGTTTTTGATATAAAACTATCCTCTACAAGAGAAGTAAAAGTAAAAACAGAAGGGGATTTTTATACGAAAGATGAATGGGAAAAATATGTGAATTTCATATTTAATATAGACTTTCATATAGAAAAAGCATTTGAGAGTCCCCTTTATGCAAAATATTGGTTATACTGCATGTTGCAATGCTCCCTTGCATGGAGAGTGGAAGATATTTTAAATATGCCAGCTCTACGAATAGATGTGGAAAAATATACTTTGGAATGGTTTGAACAGAACGAATTTACATATACATTAGCATGGGAGATTATAAATGCCACAGGAAAATTCATAGAACAGCAAAGGATAAACAAAACAGGAGCAAAAAAGCATTTTATTATCCTAAATAGTTTTGTCTTGGCAACTGCGATAGGATTTATTATCTGTGAAAGATACAGACAGAATGCAGGAGATACAAGGCTGTTTGGAAAGTTCTGTCTAAATTACAGGATAATGGCAAAACAGCTTGGCTCTGAAATAGAAGGCTTTTCCAACTTAAAGGCAACAAGAACAATCCTGTCTTTTGCAAATGAAACGGCTTCCCATATGAATTATTCTGGGCGAGCAGTAAGTATTGCTTCTTATATGCGTTCCCATATGACAGATAAAAGCGGCTTTTCGG
>DEPD01000183.1 GCA_002358575.1 Lachnospiraceae bacterium UBA3401
ATAAAAGTAAAAAAGACAAATAACACACCGGAAAAAGTTACAATTACTTCTTCACAGTCAAATAATGATTTTGATAATCTGACTTCGCTGACAGTGCCGTATAGTCTTGTGGTTTCGGGAAATGATTATTATGTTTATTTAGTAACAGATGAAAAAGAAGTCTCTGTGTTGGAAAAATTACATAGATTTGATAAAACACTGCTAGATATTGGACTAAAAATGAAAACGGGATTGACAGTTGATTTTCGTAATCGTGAGATACTTCGTGATGATGCGGAGGAAGGTGCAATTCCACTCTTTTATTCACAGCATATTAAACAGGGAGAAGTGCAGTTCCCTATCCAGAAAGAACATGAGTATGTTGTGACCGAGCAAAAGGGATTGATGCAGGACAATCGGAATTATTTGTTTGTCAAACGTTTTACTGCAAAAGAAGAAAGGCGCAGACTGCAGTGTGGTGTATATTTATCAAACAAATATCCACAGTATAAGAAAATCAGTACACAAAACAAGATTAATTTTGTAGATGGATTGATAATGGAAATGCCAGAGTGTCTTGTGTATGGATTATATGTGATTTTTAACTCTACTCTTTGCGATGAATATTATAGGATTCTGAATGGCTCAACGCAGGTAAATTCAACAGAAATTAATGCGATGTTGGTTTCTGATTTGGACAGTATACAGGAAATGGGTAGAAAATTGATGAAAAGCAAGGATATGTCACAAAGTAATTGTAATATGATATTGGAGGGGTACTGTGGATAAAATTGATGAGGCAAGAGAACTTTTGAAAATGCTTGGAATGCCTAAAGCGCAGTAGACGGATATTTGCTGTTATGTATTGTTGGCAATGGCAGGGATAAAGCAGGATACATTATGGAAAGATGCTGGAAATGAGTGGATTCGTATCCATGATATTATCCAGTTTGCCAATACATATTACGACTCGACTTATGCAGAAAACAGTCGGGAGACTTTTCGTAAGCAGGCATTGCATCATTTTCGTAATGCAGCACTCGTAGAGGATAATGGGAAAGTTACAAATAGCCCTAATTATAGGTACAGGCTTACAGAAGAAACATTGCAGGTGATAAGGGTATTTCAAACATCAGAGTGGCAAAAATCTATGGATCGTTTTTTGAAATACCATGAAAAGTTGGTGGATATTTATGCTTCAAAAAAGAGAATGACAATGATGCCAGTGCGTATCAATGGAGCAGATTTTCAATTTTCTACAGGCAAGCACAATGAACTGCAAAAAGCTATTATTGAGGAATTTGCGCCACGATTTGCGCCTAGTACAGCATTTTTTTGATACTCATATACTATCAAGGCTGTTTTTAACCAGCATAGTTCCAGTTAAATGCTTTGGCTGTTAAATTGTATTGTTTAATAAATTTAAGGATGCTTTGAGCCATTTCCTCTACGGATTTATAACTGCCCTTTTTCAAAAGCTTCCGGTTGATGATACCAAACCAGATTTCTATCTGGTTCACCTAGGAACTGTACTTCGGTGTATATACAAAACGGATCCTGTGGCTTTCATCCTTAAGGAAAGATTCCCGGCTTTTCATGCTCTCCAGTATGCCTTTCTTTCCCTTAATACCAAGATCAACCCTAATGGAACATTCCTGTGCAACCAACTTTACAAGTCCTTCGGATTTATGGGTATTAAGGCCATCACAGATAATGATATAGTTTTTATCTGCATCTTCTGCTATGAGCTGCCGGACAGCATTGCAGAAATCTTCCTCATTCCGTGTGCTGTTCAGATATGGTGACTAGATCCTGCCATCTGCAATACGCAGGAATGTGATCAGACTTATGGTGCCATGACGGATGTATTCAAACTCATGCAGCACCGGGATGCCTGGGCGTACCGGCTTGTCCGGGGATTTGTGCTCCAGTGCATGGATCCCGGTCATTTCGTCCGTGGAATACACTTGCGTACCACATTCGGCAAGTTCTGCAGCCTGCAGATAGATGCCACAGATTGTTTCAATTTTTTTTAAGGATTCCGGGGTTATCGTGCTTTTCCGGAGAGTTGAGCCAGTAACGGTTTTTCCATGGTGCGATTCCCCATAGGCGCGAACTTAAGCAAAAAGTGTACAAATTTCCCATTTCTAAAAAATTAAAAAAATTCACCATAACCACTCTTTTTCGTGTAAAATAATTTTCAAAAACACACTTCCACTTAAAAGAGGGTTATGATGAATTTACAAAATGTTTTTACCAAAATGGATAAATTTCTGCAAGAACATTTAAAAATCTGGGACTATAAAATTCTTCCGCATTTTCCAGACAACCTGGATGAAACAGCGGCTCAGTCAGGCGCATTACAGCGTAAAAGAGGTATCCATTCCGTATATGACCTGTTAAAGCTCTTTTTTCTTTATGCATGTTCCAGCTTTTCCTTCCGCTTCCTGGCAGTGGCAGCCTGTGCGCTTGGAATATCCTCTGTTTCTGACACCGCCCTATGTAAAAGGTTTTCAAAGGCAGTCCCTTTTCTCCATGAGATTCTCCACACCATGCTGTCAAGCTTGTTCTCCAATCCAGCAAGTGCTCTGCCACACAGAGTGAAAAATATATTTCTTGTAGATGCATCTATCATCCGCCAGACAGGTATTTGCCAGGAACAGGAACGTATTCATCTTTGTTACAGCCTCAACCAGAATAGGATGAAGCAGATAAAAGTCACGAATCACCATACGGCTGAATCTCTTTCGTACTTTACGTTTGAGAAAGGCGATCTTGTGATGGCAGACGCAGGATATGCAACTGCGCAGAACTATATTTATGCATAGGAACAACAAGCAGACGTAGTCCTGCGAATCACACCAAAGACATTCTGCCTGTATGATGCAGATGACAAAAAGATATCCTTGGTATCCCTGCTAAAACAGGCAGAGGACCAAGGGGTTTGTATGGTGGAGGTCTTTGGAATTTGCAGGTATAAAAGTAAAATGGGCTTTGTACGGGTAATTGCGCAAAAACTTCCTGAGGAACAAGCACGCAAAGCCAAAAAACGCAAGCAGAGAAAAGCCTCAAAAAACCAGAATCAAATTACACAAGACACTTTGTTTTGTTCAGGCTGGATTGTTGTTATTACAACGCTTGGAATAGAATACAGTGGGGAGGAAATCTTATATTTATATAGAAGCCGCTGGCAGGTTGAACGATTGTTTAAGCGATTGAAACAGAATTTTAGTATAACTACCACCAGTTTACAACTTTTTAGTGATTTGATTATTCAAAGCTCCCTGAATGAATGCGTTTTAATGGGTCTTATTAATTTTTTAGGATTTGGAGGTTTAATCCCAAAGTGGCAAATAATATTTTGATGACAAATTTTAACTTTTTAAGTATCAAATATTGTATCCTATAGCAAAATTTGCACCCTATGAATCAGAAAAAGTAGTATTTTCAAGGATTTGGGTAACATTATCTATCCATAAAAAAAGTTGTAAAGTGGTGTTATACAATAAAAAAGAAAAAGGTTTTAACAATATACAATGTAATGTAGTACATATTGAAATAATCAGAGAATAATGTATAATATAAGAAAAAGGATATGGAAGGATATAGGTATGTCAGGTACTGAGAAAAAACAAAGGCGCCAACGTCGTTCCGCATAGAGCAGGAAACGGCAGACCGGTTTCGGGAAGCGGCGAAGGAGTTTTCAAACCAGGATGCTGCATTGAATGCATTGTTGGCATCCTTTGAAAGAGAAAAAATACAGGAAGCAAATCCGCAGTTTTCGGAAGATATGAATGTATTCGAGAAATATCAAAGATGCCTGTCGGCAAAATTTGCAGATGTACTGAAGGCGATGTCAACGGCGGATGACAGCGCAAGAGTGGATGTGCAGAAGCCTCTGGACTCAAAGGATGCTATGATTACTGAGTTGCAGAATGCCTTAGAGGAGGCCAGAAAACGTAAACAGACATATGAAGAATTGTACAGTGGGATTGAAAAAGAAAAAAAGCGGTTGAGACCAGCCTGCATAATGAACAGATGGAAACAGAAAGGCTAAAATGGGAAATGCAGGAAAAGGCGGATCAGCATGCTTTTATATTGTCTGATAAGGAAAGACTGAATGATATTTTGAGCCAGAATGTATCAGAGCTTCAGGGAAAAATAAGTGAGTATCAGGAATATCCGAAATAGATGCAGGAGAAGGATGCCCAGATCAAGGAGCTTAATTTAGAAGTGCAGGAACTCGAAAATCAGATAAAAGATGCAGAGTATCAGCATAAAGTGGAATTGCTGGATAATGAAAGGAAATATGAAAAGGAAAAATCCGATATAAAAGCACAATTCGATGAAAAGCAGGAGGATCTTAGAGAGAAATATGAGAAGGAGATAGAGAAGTTAAGGCGAAGATTGGAGAAAAGTTAAAGTAAAAACGAATAGGTTTGGGCCTTTGTATTGTTTGAGCATAGTTTATAGCGTGACGTACTAATCATATTGTACATTGGGACAAAAATATGTATATTAGGTGTATGTTATTGAATTTCCAATATATTTATTATTAAAATACAAGAAAATAGAACTAGTACACCATTTTTTACTTCCTCATATACCAAGCACTCGCTATTTGCATCATTGCCGTGTTGTCGTCAGCCAACGATGCCACCGCATCGCCTCCTTCCTCCGCCTTGCACTGATACAAATATCAAGCACTTTGTATACGAAGATTAAAAAAACGGTGTACTAGGGGGATGTCATTTTCAAGGTTTGATGAATGAAAGGGATGTCGGACATATGGAACTGCAGATTGTAATAATGAGTATTATTACATACTTATTATTATTTAATAGTTGTTTGACTTTTCGATTAAATATTATTCAGAACATAGTTATTACTATTGTACTTACTGTCAATATAGCATTTGTTGGTAATATAATTGGCGGTTTATTTGTTATACCAATGTTTATTATATTGATTATGTATATAATATGGTTAAAACGAGAGGATTGGTTAGTAAATATTTTTTTAATAGTATTTTCATACACTTTATTAGTCATTGTAGATAATTTGACTCATTTTATTTGGAATATTATAGGATTGAATGTTAGTAAGCATTGGCCTATTTATATGATAGTAGATTATCCTATTTTTGTTGTGATATGTCGATTTATGTCAAGTAAAATAGTTAAATTGAAAAAAAGGGAAACTTTGATGTTATCCCCCAAGATTTTAGTAATTCTTGGAACAGATTTGACGTTATACTTGATTATTTTTGTAATGAATGTAACTGTGGTAGAACAGGTGGGATCATCCTTATCAGTTCTTTTTAGTATAATATTGTATATAGGGTATTTTTTATTAATATTTTCAATGGTAACAACAATTGTTAAAGAGTATGATACCAATGCTAAAATAATATTGAAACAAAATTCATATGATAATCTTCGGGAATATATGTCTCAGATTGAGGAACTTTACCAGAATCTCAGGGTTTTTAAGCATGACTATGCAAACATTATGGTGAGCATGGCGGGATATATTGAGGGAAATGATATGGAAGGCTTGAAAAGGTATTATGATAAGCAGATATTTCCAATCAGTAATCAGTTAATAAAGGCAAACGACGCAATAGCCATATTGCATAATTTGGATATTGTTGAATTGAAAAGTCTTATTTTTGTTAAAATAAATCATGCTTTAGAACTCAATATAGAAGTAAGCCTTGAAATAACTGAAGAAATTGAAACTATCAATATGAAGAGTGTTGATCTGGTAAGAATAATAGGCATTTTGTTAGATAATGCAATAGAAGCCTGTCAAGAATGTGAACATCCCAGTATTGGTTTTAGTATAATGAAAATGGATAATGATGTAACATTTGTTATAAAAAATACATATATAAAGCACGATATAGACTACAGTAAGCTTGGAAGTATAGGCGTTAGCTCTAAAGGAGAACGGCGAGGAGCTGGCTTGTATAATATAAAGACCATCACTAATGATTATGATAATGTAATTATGGATACAGAATATGAAGCCGGATATTTTACTCAGGTATTGGAGATTTATGCTTCATAGTAGCAAAAAGTAAAATTGCAACAACAGCCATAGAGTAAACAATTGCTCCACGCAAGATGGATTTTGAGAAAATAGAAATTATGGTTAATATAACGGAAATTATTTTTAGGCGTTTATGTTGTTTAATGCTATATTCTGGAGAATAGGGATTGTTATGTGTGCCTTTTGGTATATAATAAAAAAATGTTATATTTACTAATATACATACAATGATGCATGTAGGTAGGTTTATTTGAATTGACTGTATGAATTTTCCACCTCCAACCATGATTAGGGTGGTAGCAACTAAACATTTTTCAATGCTGTTACAATGGTATCCTCCAGCGATGATCCGTAGTATACCAAAAAATATGAATAATAAAAGAGTTTCAATAAATGTTTTTGTAATATATGATAGAAATAGCATGAGCCCGATAATAACAATATTATATAAGATGTTTTGAATTCCATAAAGCATTTGCAGATATTCTATTTCCGAACACGAATGATCTTCATCAAGTATATTTATTATTTTTTTGGCAACATTACGGAATATTTTTTTCATATAATAATACCATCCTTTATAGTTTGGTATATATTATAAAGCAACTATTTGAAAGTAATTTATTATTTCTTAAGCGTAGGATAAAATAGCTTGAGCGTAAGGGAGTATTTGAAATGATAGATGTATATATTTGTGAAGATATTAAAGAGCAGAGGGATATTTTAGCTCATTATGTTAAGGCGGCTATATTGATTCAAGAATACGATATGAAGTTACGGATAAGCACTGACAAACCAAAGGAACTAATTGAGCAGTTGAAGCAATCAAAGAATACGGGGCTTTATTTTTTGGATATAGATTTAAAATCAAACAAGAACGGAATAGTGCTCGCTAAAGAAATAAGAGAATATGATCCAAGAGGGTTTATAGTATTTGTAACGTCTCATTCAGAAATGTCATACATAACATTTCAATATAAGGTAGAGGCTTTGGATTTTATTTTGAAAGACGATCCACGAGAACTTCAGCATCGTATATGTGAATGTATGGAAAATGTAAACCAAAAATATGCAAAGATCTCAAGAGGTAATGGAAAAACGATTACAATTACAAGGGGAGGAAGAAAAATAACATTATCCTACGATGACATTATGTTTTTTGAAACATCTGTTAATGAACATAAGCTTATTGTTCATACAATAAATAAATCAATGGAATTTTTTGGTAAAATGAAAGATATAGAAGACGAAGTTGGAGAAGACTTTATTCGATGTCATAGAGCGTATTTAGTAAACAAGAAGAACATTGAAGAAGTCTTGTATGCTGATAAGCTTATTATTATGAAAAATCGAGCTGAATGTCCTATATCCCATAGGATGCTAGGACAAGTAAAGAATCAAATATGATATCAATATACGCAGGTTTATAACATAAGGAAGGCGATCTGAAAAAGTATTTAACGGATCGTCTTCCTTATATTATTTAGCATGTATTATCTAGATTAAATACGTTTAAGTAATTTTATATTTCTTAAACGTTAAAATAATCAAAAAATAATACGTTGACCGCAAAGAAAATTCCTTTTAAGAAAAAAGAGTATGAAATGTTGCAGTGCATGATAAAGTAACATTATCAAATGAATGGTTGAGGGAGAGATTTAAAATGAAAGATATAAAGAAGAAGAGTATTGATGTGTTATGCAACTTTGGAAAATTCGGGCTGGGTAAGTCTATTACATTAGGAATGTATGATTTTGAAGTTCCTGCTCAGCTAATGGCTGGTGTGAACCAGAATGGTAACAGGACTCAAGCTACCCGAAAGGTAATTAGTCGGAAAGCTTGGAACAATTGAAAATAGTTGCAGATTTAGTTAGATTCAAAGATATTTGTATCATTTGAATAAAATCATACAAAGGAAGGAGGCGTTTGACATGTTGAAGAACTTTCGTGAGACAGATCCGAAGAAGAGCTCTGAGATGAAAAAGCAGTTAGATGCTGTAAAGCTGGAAAAGGTTCGTAGCTTATGGTACCTTATTACTTCTTCAAGCGGAAAAGTTATCGCAGGATCAAAAGGCTAATGAGAAGAGCAGGGGCTGTAGGTTATATAGGCCCCTGCTTTTCTCAAATTTATAAGTTTTGGAGGGAGAAAGATAATGCAATTAAAAAATTATAGCCTTGCTATTGGTAAGAAAAAGCTTTTTTCAAATGTATCTATAAATTTTGAAAGTGGTACTGTATGCAATATATTGGGAGGAAACGGAGTCGGCAAGTCAAGTTTCGCTAAATCTCTGATAGGTATGTTAGATTACGATGGGCAGGTAATTTATCAAGGTTCTTTGTGTGTAATAGGGAGCTATACAAATGTTCCTTACGATTTGACAATTAGTGATTTGATCAAAATATTAAAAAGAAGTAAAGCAATATCTGAAATTAACGAATTATATGATTTATTGGGAATAAAAGAAATTGACCATTTTCTGAAGATAGGAAAAATGAGTGATGGGCAAAAACAGAAGATTAAGCTGCTTTCTTTTTTATCAAGTAATCCGGATATAATTATCCTAGATGAATTTACGGCGTCTTTGGATAAAAAAAGCATGTTGGATATTTACAATTTTCTGCAGCAATATCAGGCGAAAAGAAAAGTGTTAATAATAAATATCACCCATAATATATTGGATCTGGAAAATTTAAAAGGAAAATATTTTTATGTTACACAAAACACAATAATTCAGTATAGCGATAAAAAGAAATTATTGGAAGACTACACAAGTCTTAACTAGGGAGGGCAGGAAATGATGATAGAGTTGTATAGAATTAAAAATAATCACATAGGACTGTTTTCGGTTATGGTTTGTATATTAATGGGGATTCTTGGTCTAATACTTTTAGTTTCATTAGATGGATATAAATTAGATGAGATATCGATAGGACTGCTGCAATACAGTATTTATACGGTTTATACCCAATTTGGTTTTTTTGTTCTGCCGGTATTATCTATTTATCTTATCACAATAGACTATAAGGAAAAAAATATAACGTTCTATAAATTATTAAAGTATAATGAGCATTTATATTTTTTGCAGAAGCTGGCTGTTTTATTGATTTTAAATACTATTGGTAATTTTATAGTATCATTTTCCGTTTCAGTGTTATATAGGAATTTTTCAGATTTCATTCTTTTCTTCTTGAAATTAGAGAATGTGTCTGTTTTCATTACGTTCATATCCTTGCTGTATGCCTTTGTGTTTAAAAATCTTATGATTTCTTATTGCGTTAATTTTGCAATCTGGGTTACAGGGATTGTATTATATAGTATAAATGATTCTTTTAAAATCTTCTGCTTTTATGATGCATCCTTGGAAAAACATTCAGCGTTTCAAGATGTTTTAGAAGCAGGGGCAATTATGCATAGTTCCGTAATTACAGAAATTTTATATAATGCCGTAGTTTTTTTAATAGGAATGGTCATTGTAACGATATTTAGAAAGAGATGGATGAAAAATGGAATATAATCATATTGCAATATTGTTGACAGAAAACTGTAATGCACGTTGTAAGATGTGTTGCGACTCCAGAGGAGAAGTGTGCGGGCACACACTAACAATAGAAGAACTGGATGTAATCTTAAAGCAAATAAAAGAATACTCATTCGCAGAAACTGTAGGATTGACTGGCGGGGAACCGATGTTATATCCTGCGCTCTGCGAATACATAATGAATTATGATTATGGAAGAGAAATGAAATTTACTATTAAGACGAATGGTTTTTGGGGAAATAATATTGAGAAGTTTAGAGATTTTCTCCAGAAATATTCACAAAAAATATCTAAAATATCTTTTAGCTATGATGAATTTCATAAAGAATTTATTAATATTAACTCAATAAAAAATATTATTGATTTGTGTGTGCAGTATAAAATAAAAACGGATGTTGTTGGTTGCTTCTTTATGAATGGAATGCAGCCAGGAGATGTTTTAAATGAATTTGGAATATACGCATATTTAACAGATTTCTTTTATCAACCTGTTATTGAAACAGGATCAGCGAAAAAAATTGAGGGGGCAGAATTTGTTAAAGTTTTTGATTCGCAAAAGGATGAACTTAGATGCCTAGTGACTGCCAGACAGGAGTATTCATTATTGATTAACGCGCATATGGATGTTTATCCTTGTTGTTCACAATGTATAGAAAATACTATATTAAAAGTAGGAAATCTTAGGGAGGAGGAATTGAAGGATATTGTGGAAGATATAAAGTGTAATAAAATTTTTTACACCATATTTACGCAGGGCTTTACACCTTTTATAAAATATATGAATGAGAATGATATTCCATATCCTAAGAGCTTAGCTTCACATTGTGAGATGTGTGAATATTTATTTTCAACAGAATGGTTTTTAGATATTTTAGAAAAGGAGAATTTTGGTGATAGTTTATACATATGATGATTGCATGGTCGCGGAAGAAGAAAATTCAAATGTGTGTATTATGCAAAAAGAATTCGATTTCTATAAAATATCAAAAGATACTAAAGAACAATTTGTACAGGAAAGCCAACTACTGTCAGTAAGAGATGTAAAAGATAATTTGGGGATATTGCTAGTGGTAGTAATGACAATTTTGCTTACACTGGTAATATATTTTAGCTGTGGAATGTATACGTTGGTTGATGATCAGATTGTGTTGGCAACATTTTTTCTGCTAATAAATATTCCTATACACGAATTGGGACATATTATATTTCTTAAGATATTTTGCAAGGAATCGAAGATAATGGCTGGGTTTAAATTTATATTTATTTATCCTGCATTTTATGTAGATACATCATTTAGTTATTTTTGTCCCAAATATAAAAGAATGTGTGTATATTTAGCCGGAAATTTAATGAACTGTTTTTTTGTACTTACAATATATATTTTATGCCCACAATATTTGAAGTATTGTTATATTATTATATCTAATGTTCTTGTAAATTTTATACCCATAATAAAAAGTGATGGTTATTATACAGCAATAACATTATTAAATAGATATAATGCTGATAACGACAAGAAGAAAGAGTTTGTCGATGATTTTATTAGAGGTGCGGTAATGTTTGGGATAATGTCGTTATTATCATATTTGTTTTAAACTTATTTAAATTATAAGCTTTTAGTTGGTATTTTTGTATATGAATGTTATTCCAAAATAAAAGTTAATTATGCAGAGCCAGTAGGAGGAGTGATATATGTCATATATTTTACAGACATTGAGTTTGGAAAAAACCATCAAGGAAAAAACTATTATTTCAAACTTTGATATGCATATTCGTAAAGGTGAGATTTATGGCTTCCTGGGACCTAATGGGGCAGGGAAAACATCTGTCATGAAAATGATTATGAATTTCTGGAAGCCAACAGGGGGCATGATTGAAGTTTTTGGGGATAAATTGATGCCAACATCGTATGAGGTTTTAGGAAAAATGGGTGGTATTATAGAGTATCCTGTATTTTATGATTATCTTAGCGGAGAAGACAATCTGAAGTTACATTGTAAGTATATTGGTTATGATAATTATCAGGGGATAGAAAATGCACTTGATTTACTTGGGTTACGAGAGATAGCTAAAAGTCCAGTAGAGCAATATTCATTGGGTATAAAACAACGATTAGCAATCGCAAGAGTTATAATATCAAGACCAGAACTTTTAATTCTTGATGAGCCGATGAATGGGTTAGATCCTATAAGTATGAAACAGATACGGAGCTTATTTTATATGCTTAAAAAAGAATTGGGAGTTACAATTATGATTTCAACCCATATTCTTTCAGAAATAGAAGATATTGTCGATACGATTGGGATTATCAATCGCGGGAGTATGGTGAAAGAAATATCGATAAATGAAGTTACTCAAATGCAAGCTACTTATATTGAAATAGGAATACGAGATATGCGCAAAGCAATTCAGACATTGGATAATATTCTTCCGAGAGATAGTTGGAGAGTTGTGGATAAAAATAGACTTCGTGTTTATAGTGAAATGTATACTTTGCAGGAAATATTTAGGGAATTGATACTTCAGGAAAACGAGGTTATCTCTATTGTTAAAAAATCGAATAATTTAGAAGATTATTTTATGCATATAATAGGAGAATGCGAAAAAAATGATTGAAATGATTAAGGCAGAATGGAAAAAAAATAATATAAAAAAATATATGCGCAATGCTGCCGTTATGTCTGGAGCTATAGTAGTATTGCCTTTGACCACAATTGGGCAAATGGAGGCAGGGAGCAAAATTGATTTGAATAAAGAACATGTGCCTTACGTAAGCATAGAAGTATTCACTAATATGTCTTATGTTATTTTTACAAGTGTAATGATGGCATCATTTATTATTAGTGAATATAATAATAAGACAATCTATATAATGTTTTCGTATCCAATAAAAAGACAAAAGATACTATTGGCCCAAATGCTGTCAGTTTGGATTTTTAATGTTATTGCTTTAATTATAACTAAACTTTTGGCATATGGGATTTTTAGTTTTGCAAATCGGTTTATTGATGTACATTTGAGCGGAATCAATTTTAGTCAGTTTTCATTCTATTTTCAAATTATCATAAGTTCTATAATGATGATTAGTATCTGTTTTATTGCTTTATTAGTTGGTGTCAAAATGAAGTCTTCAAAAGCAACTATAGTTGGATCGGTTATCTTAGTATGTCTTACACAGGGAAACATAGGGGCATATGCATTGGCAGATAACCTTGTATTCCATATCATATTGTTTATTTTATCCATTATTTCAGTTTTTCTAACAATTTATAATATTGACAAGGTAGATATATAGTTTGATTATAAAAGTAAGTGGCAATAAATATATGAATGCGTTGCCACTTACTTTTGATTAAAAAGAGATAGAATGCCGTATTGCTGTCAAATGTCCGTCGTCTTCTATTTCGCATGAATATATAGAATCGAGAGTCGGGGAGGATATCAGCAAACTATCCGGACAAAAATATACAGGAAAGCTTTCTAATAGTGGTACGTTCTGTATGTGAGAATATAATGTCAATGCCATCGATAGATTTTCCGTCAAGTAGATAACGAATGGTGCAAAGTATTCATCAGAGTGCCTTTGGAGCCAGATGTGTAGCATTTTAAGTTGGGTAAGGTTGTTTTTTATCCAGTTCCCGTACGCCCTGCAGGAACACCAAAAGCCAGATATGCTCTTTCCCCTCAAAAACGGGATGCATTGCAGCAAAGAGCGGCATCAATGGTAAAAGGAGCAGAGCTGATTTTGGTGCCTTTTAAGTATTGTAATGAGGCGACGCAGGTGCTGTAATGTTGCTGGAATCGTATCAGGAACTGGTTCTAGTACACCGTTTTTTAATCCTCGTATACAAAGTGCTTGGTATATGAGGAATAAAAAAACGGTGTACTAGTAATATGGGACATATCCCTGGAAAAGACGCGGGTTGTCAACCTCAATAAGCACTATTCTGAATTTCTCGGCATCAAAATGCGGCTGCGGCAAAAGAAAAACAAGTAAATTGTCCAATCGCGTGTCAGCGAAAAAGCGGTCAAACGGATTATGGCGGAAGCAGAGCGAAAAATCAAACATATTGCGCGGCCGCCCAAGGGCATGACAGAAGCAAGGCAATTCTCAACTACTGTAGGCTTATCTATCGCTATAATATCCCATGTAAAGAAAATAACTTTCCTACTCAATTTCTGCAATTAAGCTATTCATTTCATAGTGGGTGAGAACTTCTTTTAGAGCGGCTTTATCAATATGCAGTGCAAACTCTTCCAGTGACTGTGCAATTGGAATATCATCTTTCATTTTTGCAAGCTGATAACTTAGATAGACAGTCTCTTTGTTTTCCTTTAATGCATTGAGTGGGCTTCTGCCAATGCCAAGATGATTTTTCCAAAAATCTGAGAGAGCCTTTTCTTTTTTCTTGTTTCCTTCGCAATCCTCAATTGCCGCATAGATGGCATCAAGAGAGCCATACTCATTGATGAGCGGGGCGGCGGCTGAGGAAACGCCTTTACAGCCAGGAATGCCATCGCCGGGGTCTCCTGTAATAGAGAGCAGCGTGACAATGTGCTTCGGAAATACGCCTTCCTCCGCGTAGACAAGATCTGTAGTGTATTCAAAGATTCCTGCTGGGAGCGAGGTGTAGCCTTCCTTGTCAGCATAGAGACCATAGCGCTGTTGTAAGTCTTTTACTTTCTCCTTGTCTGTGACACGCCAGAGCCTGGTATAATCGCTTACAAGCTGGAAATAATCATGGTCTTTTGTGAGCACATAGGTGTCAAGATTCGGGGATTCAAACTTTTTGACAAGGGAAGCGGCAAAATCGTCCGCTTCATAGTCCTTGTCCATAAGCACTTGACAGCCTATTTTTTGCAGTAGGTTTTCCATAGCGATAAATTGTTCCTTGAGCGGTTCTGGAGCTTCCTTTCGATTTGCCTTGTAGGATTCTGCGCCAAGTTGAGTTCGCCGGAAAGTATCTCGCGATACGTCGAAGGCGACTGCCACGTAGTCTGGATTCACTTTTTTATGGAGAGAAAATAATGTCCGAAGCATTGTGAAAAGGGCATTTGTGTACTCGCCTTTGGAGGTGCGCAGAATTTCAGAGTAGTGTTTTTCCTTTTCCTCATCTGTCTTTGCAAAGAGTACTGATTTTGGCAAGTTGCCATAGTAGGAAGTACTCAGCATTGAAGAACCATCAATGATTAAAAATTTTTTCATAATGCAAATCACACCTTTCTATTTTCTAATACATAAGTTTATCTTTTATTGTAAAGTGTAAAATGTCAAGGATTAAGCCTCTGATAACGCTTCCCACTTAGCATAGAGCACTTCTAGTTCGGTTTCGATAGTTTCTTTTTCCTTTGCGATTTCCTGTAGTTTTACAGAGTTTGTGGCAATTTCAGGCTTTGTCATTTCCTCGTCAAGTGTAACATTTTTGCGTTCGAGCAAATCTATTTTTTCCTCACACTTTTTCAGGTCATTTTCTTTTTTGCGCAGGATTGCCTGTGCTTCTTTCTGCTGTTTCCAGTCAAGCTTTTGTGCAGAAGGTTCTTGTGTTTTGACGGTTACTGTAGTATTAGATACGGGCGTTAGCACTTCTTTTTTTTCGAGATAATAATCATAATTTCCAATATAGTTGATAAATCGCTGCTGCGTCAGTTCGAGGATGCGCGTTGCTGTCTTATTGATGAAATATCGGTCATGAGACACATAGAGTACGGTCCCCTCATAGGCATTGAGCGCTGTCTCAAGAATTTCTTTGGAAGTAATATCAAGGTGGTTTGTCGGCTCGTCGAGAATAAGAAAGTTTGCCTCGGACAACATCAGTTTTGCGAGGGATACGCGCCCGCGCTCGCCCCCGCTCAGAGCACTAATTTTTTTAAAAACATCTTCGCCTGTGAACAAAAAGGCAGCAAGAGTGTTTCTAATTTCTGTGTTGGTCAGATAGGGGTAGTCATCACTAATTTCATCAAATAGAGTCTTGTCCATATGTAATACATGGTGCTCCTGATCGTAATAGCCGATCTCGACATTTGTCCCAAGTCGGATAGTACCACTGTCCATAGGAACAAGCTCATTGATAATTTTTAGTAGAGTGGTTTTGCCCGTTCCGTTATCTCCAATAATAGCGACATGTTCGCCGCGTTTGATTTCAAAGGATACATTTTCAAATAGTAGGTGGTTGTCAAAACGTTTGGAAAGTCCTTCAATCTGCATAACATCATTGCCGCTGGATCTGTAGGGAGTGAGAGTCAGTTTCATGTCTGCTCGGACTTCGGTAGGCTTTTCAAGGCGCTCAATCTTGTCCAGCATTTTTTCGCGGCTCTCAGCACGACGAATGGATTTTTCCCGGTTAAATTGCTTTAATTTGTCAATAACTTCCTCTTGATGCTTGATTTCTCGCTGTTGATTTAGATAAGCATTCATCTGTTCGGTGCGCAGATGTTCTTTTTGAATGGCATAGTCTGAGTAGTTACCATGAAATGAAGAGACAATGCCATTGTCAATCTCAATAATTTTTGTGGCGATTTTGTCCAGAAAATAGCGGTCGTGCGAGACAATAATGACAGCGCCCTTATAATTCAGCAGATAAGTCTCAAGCCATGTAATGGAATTGAGATCAAGATGGTTTGTTGGCTCGTCAAGCATAATTAAATCTGGACTTTGCAGCAGGAGTTTGCCAAGGGCTACACGCGTCTTTTGACCGCCGGAGAGCGTGGCGACTTTTTTTTCAAATTCGTCCTCTTGAAACCCAAGCCCTTTTAAGATGCCAGTAATTTCACTTTTGTATGCATAACCGTTGATATCTTCAAAGCGGTGTGTCATACTTGCGTATTTTTTGAGCAAAAGCTCTAACTCCTCGCCAGAAGCGTATTTCATATCGGTTTCTGTCTGACGGATAGAAGTTTCTAGGTCAAGTACTTCCTGCTTGACTGTAAGCAGTTCGGCAAAAATTGTATTTTCACTGTCCACTGCTTGGTGCTGTGCCAGATAGCCAAAACTTTTGTCTTTGGCAAAGGTCACAACACCTGCGTCTGCGGGCAGATGCCCTGTGATAATTTTGAGCAGTGTGGACTTGCCTGCGCCGTTGATGCCAACAATGGCGGCTTTCTCGTTGTCTTCTATATGAAAAGAAGCATTTTTGAGGACATGGTTATCAATAAATGTTTTCTCTATATTACTGCATGATAGAATCATGAGAACCTGCTACTCAAAATATGGACAAATAAATCCATACTGAGATTTTTCCTGCTTCAACCTATATGCTTTTGACTATCCGAAGATATGTCTACTCACAAGTTCCTATATGGTCCACAGGCGTAATTTCCCGACTAGCCATCGGCACATACTTACAAATACCTCATTATGCTATTCTGTAAGTTTTTGCATCTCTTAGATTAAGACTTGCATTATAATCTCTGTCTTTCACATATCCGCATTCGCATATATATATATCCTGTCAGAAAGTTTTAACTCTTTCTTTATGCAGCCGCAGCAGTGACATAATTTAGAAGATGGATAAAACCTCTCTACAACCCTTAATTCAATTCCATTTTGCTTGCACTTGTTTTTTTGCTTTGTGCAAATCGTAAAAATTCTGTGAAGCGACAACTTTCGATAGATGCCTGTTCTTCATCATTCCCGATACGTTCAAATCCTTAATGGTTACATAAGATGGTTTGGTTTTCACTATCTCATTCACACATTGATTGATATAATCGGTACGGATATTGTCTATCCTCTGATAAAGTCTTTGTACCTTTATGACCTGTTTCTGGATATTCTGTCGAGTAGCTTCTCCTTTCTTTTTAGAACGCTTTTTGTAGTTTTCGTATTTCCTCGAAAGACTGCGTTGTTCTCTTTTTAATTTCTTTTCAATCTTCTTTACTTCTTCTGTTTTGTTAATGTTTTTCTTAATTGTTCCATTGCTCATAACAGCAAATTCTTTTATGCCTGAATCAATTCCTAAACCTAAATCATTTAGATGTGGCTTTTTTTGTTCTTCTCCCTCTTCAACCAGCACTGATACATAATATCTTCCTGCCTTACATGATACACAACCGCTTTTCATAACCTTGCCAGACTTTGTAATAGGTATATATCCTTTTTCTTTTATCCTTATCCAGCCGATAGTAGAGATTTCTTAGACTATATAATTTACAACTCAATCCATGCAGAATTGATATAATGTCCTGCACCAACTCCTCGTTCGGTGACAGGAATTTATTATTGTCCACGATACCATCTAAAAGCTGGTTCCATTTCTTTCTGTTATAATTCAGCCCGCTTCCAAAATCCTCGATACACTGGTTTGCGATAATCCATTTGTTTAGAATTGTTTTAGAAGTTCTGCCTGATTATGCGAGTTATCTTTTAATTTCTCGCAGATACCCTCGCATAGATAACAATATCCCTTATATCATTTTTTAAACAAATTCCCTTAAACTGTAAATATTGATCTATTTTATCACTTATTTACATATTTATCAATCAATTTGATTACTTAAAACGCCTCCCTATATAAATTTAATTTTCATACATTATAAAAGAGATTGACAATAAAAGCAATTACAATCTACGTAGAATGCGTAGTCTATGCACATTCCTGAACTCGCTATTTGCATCATTGCCGCGTTGTCGTCAGTCAACGATGCCACCGAGTTACTTTTCACACACGCACCATGTACTTGCTGCATGGTGTCGGAGCCAGCACCAAAATGCCTGCTTTGTGGCATTTTGTGTGCATGAATTGTTGTAATTCACACAGAATCAATTTACATATTGCTAGAACGATGCGAACAACAAAATATTTGACAAGTATTTAACGATATTGTATAATTGTGTTATATATTTTGTTATTTTTTTGGCATATATGTATACGGAGGTAGGCGTTTGTGGATGATAAAAATATATCACAGGCAGTTGTCGCGAGGCTTCCTAGATATTACAGATACCTTGGGGAGTTGCGAGATAGTGGTATCGAAAGGATATCATCACAGGATTTGAGTAGACTGATGAAAGTTACTGCATCACAGATTCGGCAGGATTTTAATAATTTTGGAGGTTTTGGGCAGCAGGGATATGGTTACAATGTAGAATATTTATACAATGAGATAGCAAAGATACTAGGGCTGAACAAAACACATAATCTGATTATTATTGGTGCTGGTAATCTTGGTCAGGCACTTGCAAATTATATGAATTTTGAGCGCAGAGGATTTCTTCTAAAGGGCTTATTTGATAAAAATCCAGCACTGTATGGGAAGGAATTAAGGGGAATAGCAGTTCAGCCAGTGGAGAACATTGAACGTTTTGTCAAGGAAAATGATATTGATATTGCGGTGCTTACCATACCAAAAGATGGCGCGGTAAAAACAGCAGAGATACTTGCCAGATGTAATATCAAGGCTATTTGGAATTTTGCGCATGTGGATTTGAATGTGCCGGACAGTATTGTTGTTGAGAATGTACATCTTTCCGATAGTCTTATGAAATTGTCATACGGAATTGCGAACCAGTAATTTGGAACTGTTAAGAAATACGAAAAGAGGGAATGAGTATGGAACAGGAGGATGAGGTCTTTCGCGAGGCATTGATTGGCAAAAAAATACCAATTTTGACGCTTGATAATCAGTGGCACAGACTCTTTACACAGACAGGGGAAAATGAGGAGATACAGAGGCTTGAGGACAATCTTAACGAGATTTTAAAGCGGCAGGGAAAGCTCAACACAGAGCTAAAGAGCCTTGCGGTGTTTAAGAAGAAACTGATGCAGGAGATTGTTTCGATTATGGAGCTTCCCGACAGTTCTGCCAAAGAGAAAAAGATGGAGGAGAACAAACGCAAGATTGAGGATGCAAATCAGCGAATGGATGTATATAGTGATGAGCTGATGGAGATTCCAAAACAGATTGATGAGGCAAACTTTGCGCTGATGATTGCAAGTATGCGGGTTTGTTACAGCAGGCTTCAAAAGAACGTTGAGGAGATTGAGGCGATTAACAAATGGGTGTCTGAGTTTAAAGTACAGTTGAAGAGAAAGATTATCTTAAAACAGCAGAAAGAAATATGGAATGATGAAATGTACAATTATATGCATTCTATTTTTGGACCGGATGTCATTAATATGTTTGATATGAAATATAACCCTCAGAATGTGTTGAATAAAGAAAAAGATTTGATAGATGAAAAAACTCCAAAGCAGGATTGACTGTTTCGGAGTTCTTTTTACAGGAAAGGCTGGGATTGCTTATGGAATATGTGCTGACGTCCGCGGAAATGAAAGCTAGCGACAAAGCTGCGATTGAGACCTATGGCATTCACTCGCTAGTGTTGATGGAACGCGCTGCATTGCAGACCGTCAAAGTGATAATAGACCGATTTGGCGCGGAAGCCTATGTGGGCGTGATAGCAGGAGCCGGCAACAATGGCGGTGATGGGATAGCGATAGCCAGAATCCTTCAAGAGCAGGGGATTCGTGCAGAGATTAATATGATTGGGGATTTATCAAAGTTATCAGAGGAGACAGCAGTTCAATTGGAAATTGCAAAAAAGCTGAATATTCCTATCTACTATGGCGTGGAACATACCACGTATGATGTGCTTGTCGATGCAATATTTGGCATAGGTCTCACGCGGGAAGTCGAGGGAGTATACAGAAAGGTAGTTGAGGCTATAAATGCGTCGAAAGCAAAGATTGTGGCGGTGGATATTCCTTCTGGTGTCCATGCGGATGATGGCAGTATTATGGGGTGTGCAGTCAAAGCGGACATCACAGTCACTTATGCGTACAGAAAACTAGGCTTAATGCTTTATCCAGGAGCTTCCTGTGCAGGAGAGATTATCTGTGCGCCGATTGGTATTCCAAAAGAAGTGACAAACAATAAAAGGACAGGGGTTGTTACTTTTACAGATGCAAAAAAAGATTTGCAATTTCCAGAGCGGGACCCAGCCGGAAATAAGGGCACATTTGGAAAAGTATTGCTAATTGCGGGAAGTAAAACGATGGGCGGCGCCTGTTTTTTGTCTGCGTTAAGTGCTTATCGAACAGGTGCTGGTATGGTGCGCATTTTTACGGCAACGGACAATCGAGAAAGTTTGTTAAAGAAACTTCCAGAGGCGATTGTGGACACTTATCAAGATGCGATATACGGTGTGGAAGGATTGGCAATTTCACAGGAGGAATCCAACACACTTTTGTCCGGCATAGAATGGGCTGATGTGGTTGCAATAGGACCGGGGATTTCGGTATCTGAGAAGGCAAAAGCGATTTTGACAGTGGTTTTGGCAGTGTGCGATAAACCGATGGTTTTAGATGCAGATGCGCTCAATATTTTGTCACAGAGCGAAGAATTGTTGCGAAATTTAGAATATGGGTACAAAAAGTATGACAATGATATTATTTTAACACCGCATATTGGAGAATTTTCAAGACTGATGAAATGTCCGGTGGCAATGATAAAAAAGGATTTACTTCACTGTTGCAAAACCTTTACCAAAAAGTATGATGTCTCTCTGGTCTGCAAAGATGCGAGAACAATTGTGGCAAAAAGAGGAAAATTGACCTACCTAAACGCCAGCGGAAATGACGGGATGGCAACTGCTGGTTCTGGAGATGTGCTTACAGGTATTACGGCGGGATTTCTGGCACAGGGATGCAGCGGATTTGAGGCGGCAGTGATGGGAACTTATACGCATGGTCTTGCGGGGGATTTGGCAAGAAAGAAAACATCAGCATATTATATTATGGCACAGGATATTATTAAGTCGCTCAAGGACATTTTGGCATAGTACAAGATAGAACGAATATTCTTGTTAAAAACGATTGTGGAAAAGAGGATAGAAATCATGAAGCATTATGACAGGGCATGGGCGGAGATTGATTTGGATGCTCTGCTTTTTAATATTGAAAGTATCCGAATGAAAATAGGAAAGGGTACAAAAATGATTGCAGTCATAAAGACAGATGGATATGGGCATGGCGCAGACCAAATTGCTCAGGTTCTTGAAAGAGAACAGCAAGTGTGGGGATACGCGGTTGCGACGGCTGAGGAGGCGTTTGCTTTGCGGGAAAACGGGGTACAAAAGCCAATTTTAGTGTTGGGGTATACGTTTCCTTATAGTTATGAGCGTTTTGTCAAAGAAGAGATACGTTCCACTGTATTCACATTGGATACTGCCAAGGAACTGTCAGACATAGCAATTAAAATAGGAAAAAACTGCATTGTTCATCTAAAAATAGACACAGGTATGACGAGGATTGGTATCAATCCAGATGCGGAAGGATTGGCGCTAATCAAACAGATTTGTGCGCTTCCTGGTCTGGAAATCGAGGGGATTTTTACACATTTTGCGACGGCGGACGAGATAGATAAGACTAAGACCTATCATCAAATGGCGCTTTTTCAGAAATTTATAGAACAGGTTGAACAGGAGACAAAGCAGAAAATTTCAATGAAACACTGTTCCAACAGTGCAGGGATTGTGGAGATGCCTGAGGCAAATATGGATGCGGTGCGGGCTGGCATTATTTTATATGGATTGTGGCCGTCAGATGCAGTACAAGCGGACCATCGGATTCAATTAAAACCTATGCTTAGTTTAAAGTCAAGGGTTGTGTATGTGAAGATTGTTCCAAAAGGGCAGGAAATCAGCTATGGAGGTACTTATACAACGACGAGGGACACAAGGGTTGCAACGGTTTGTATTGGTTATGGGGATGGGTATCCTAGAAGCTTGTCCAATGTCGGTTTTGTACTTTTGCAGGGACAGCGGGTGCCGATTCTGGGACGTGTGTGCATGGATCAGTTTATGGTTGATGTCACAGATTTGGATTTACCAGTGCGTGTTGGCGACACAGTGACCTTGATTGGAGAGGATGGCGGTGCATGGATCACAATGGAAGAGTTGGGAGCGCTTTCCGGCAGATTTAACTATGAGCTTGCGTGCGATATCGGCAAGAGAATCCCTCGAATTTACAAATTAGATGACACCTTAATTTGCGAATAAAAATAGATTTTTTCTTGCGCATAGGTTGTATAAAATTTTCACTAATGGAAAAAATAGTATTATAAAATTGAGAATGCTATTGTAGCAGACAGAGGTGAAAGAGGATGAAACGAGGAGATATTTATTATGCAGACTTAAGACCAGTAGTCGGTTCAGAACAAGGCGGAGTAAGGCCGGTTTTGATTATTCAAAATGATGTGGGAAACAAGCATAGCCCTACCGTGATTTGTGCGGCAATCACTTCCAAGATGAACAAGGCAAATCTCCCCACACATATTGAGCTGAACGCGGGAAATTACGATATGGTAAAAGACTCAGTGATACTACTTGAGCAGTTGAGGACAATCGATAAAAAACGTCTGAAGGATAAGGTGTGCCATTTGGATTCTCCTATTATGCAGAGAGTCAACAGAGCCTTACAAATCAGTCTTGAGCTTGATACATAAGGGCTTTGGATATTGACGTTTTACAATAGTAATGATATATTAGAAAGGTGTAGTCCGCAAAAGTGCGGTTTACACCTTTGTTGTGCACAAAAACCTGTGCAGAGGAATCCAAAAGAATAAAGGAGAGGAAAAAATGGACGATGGAGGGGCTTCGGCCTGTAGTATGATAGTATTTCTGTTACTGCTTTTTATTGAAGCGATATTGACTGGGTTTAACAGGGCAATTGGTCTTATGAACGAGAAGGAGATTGAGCGTAAGGCGGAGGAAGAGAAAGACAAAAAATCAATTTTGCTCAACCGCATTATTGAGCGTGCTACAATTTATGTCAATTCAATTCAGATGATTACAACATTGATTGAGCTGGTGATGGGGTACTTCTTTCTGTCAAGATGGGCAGTGGGACTTCGAGAGTTTTTTGGACAGATAGCATTTTTCCAAGAGTTCAATGAAGTTTTGCTGGATTGGATGGCGTTGATTACCGCAGCGGTCCTCCTAATGTATGTGTTGCTTACCTTTGGAATTTTGTTACCCAAAAAGATTGCACAGAAATATCCAGATGCGTGGGCGTATCGGTTTATTCGCCAGATACAATTTCTCAGGACAGCGCTTTATCCGCTAACTTGGATTATTGCGATTTCTGCAAATGGTTTGCTACGGATTTTCGGTTTGCGCAATATGGAGGAGCAGGCGGATGTCACAGAGGAAGAGATTATCTCAATGGTCAATGAGGGACATGAGCATGGAGTTTTGGAAGCGGGCGAAGTGGAGATGATCACAAATATTTTCGAGTTTGGGGACAAGAAAGCAAACGATATAATGACACACAGAAATAATATCATGGCACTTGATAGCGCTACACCGTTCAAGGATGCCCTCGGCTATATGTTGAAAGAAAGCAACAGCAGATATCCCGTCTTTGAGGAAAATCTGGATCACGTTATCGGTGTATTATATTTAAAGGATGCGATGCGGATACATACTTCAAATGAAAGCCTAAATCAACCAATCGGAATAGTGGAAGGGCTTTTGAGGGAGGCGGTGTTTGTGCCGGAGACCAAAAATATTGATGATCTTTTTCGGAGCATGCAGTCACAAAAGAATCAGATGGTAATTGTGATGGATGAGTATGGGCAGACATCAGGGCTTGTGACAATGGAGGATATTCTGGAAGAGATTGTGGGAAATATTATGGATGAGTACGACCCGGAGGAAAATCATATTCAGAAAAAGGGCGATAATGAATATATGATTGAAGGAATGATGCGGCTTGAGGACTTGGAAGAGCGATTTGGAATCTCTTTTGGTGAGACAGAGTTTGACACGCTCAACGGGTATTTAATTTCCAAGCTGGACCGGATTCCAGACGAAGATGAAAATTCAGAAGTTGAGATTGAGGGATATACATTTAAGATTATAAAAGTAGAAAAGAATGTAATACAGTCGGTGCTTGTCACAAAGTCTGAAAAGATAGAGGAGCACAATACTGTCGAAGAGAACACAGAGCGATAATACATAAATAGTTACTATTCACAGCTTTCGGCTGCTCATAGTAACGGCATATGCGCATGAAAAGTCGCCTGCAACGAGGCGCAAATGTTTGTGCAATTCACTGTATTGGGTCTCATGCGCATTTCGACTGTGATAAATATCAAAATATTTGCACAAAAATGGCAGCCGGATTGGAAAAGACGGAGGCTTGTGAAAAAATAGAAAGCGATAGAGATAAAGGAGAGTTAAAAACATGTCAGGACATTCAAAATTTGCGAACATTAAGCACAAAAAAGAAAAGAATGATGCAGCGAAGGGAAAAATCTTTACAATTATTGGACGAGAGATTGCGGTTGCGGTAAAAGAAGGAGGTCCAGACCCTTCCAATAATTTTAAATTGGCGCAGGTTATTGCAAAAGCAAAAGCCAATAATATGCCAAATGATACCATTGACCGCGGAATTAAAAAAGCGGCTGGTGATGGAAATGCAGTAAATTATGAGCATGTTACATATGAGGGGTATGGTCCAAATGGAATTGCGATTATTGTTGAGGCGTTGACGGACAATAAGAATAGAACTGCTGCAAATGTACGCAGTGCGTTTACCAAAGGCAATGGAAGTATCGGAACGCAAGGGTGTGTCTCTTTTATGTTTGATGAGAAGGGACAAATTATTATTGACAAAGAAGAGTGCAGTATGAGTGCAGATGATCTGATGATGACTGCGCTTGATGCCGGCGCAGAAGATTTTTCAGAGGAGGATGACAGTTTTGAGATTTTGACTGCACCGGAAGACTTTGATGCAGTTTACAAGGCAATGCAGGAGAATCAGATTGAGATGGCAAGTGCCGAGGTTACAATGATTCCACAGAATTATGTCACACTTACAGATGAAACTGCAATCAAGAATTTAAATAGAACTTTGGACATGCTTGATGAGGATGATGATGTGCAGGCAGTGTACCACAATTGGGAAGAATAAGGAACTGTAGAAATATTTTAGAGTGTCAGAAAATTTCTGGCACTCTTTTTGCATACAGGCGTGCAGGGGAAATATATGATTAAATATTTTTTGTATTTTATATATTTTTCGGTGATTTTATGCTATAATGTTGATTGGATTTAATGATTTGTTTAGATATTGCGAAAAATTACCACCTGTGCGAGCCGACTCTTCCACAACAAGCTGATGGATTAGGCTTTCGCGGTGCTTGCCAGATATCTACTTTGCAGTCGCTTGGAGAAAGATGCTGATAAATTATTTGCATATAGTTTTATAAAAAGGGGATAGATGCAAAAGATGAGTATAAAAAATCACATTGTGCCATACATGCATCGTGCGAAATATTATGAGACAGATCAGATGGGGATTATCCATCACTCCAACTATATTCGATGGATGGAGGAGGCACGGATGGATGCCATGAGTCAATTTGGAATATCGTACAATAACATGGAAAAAAACGGTATTATAAGTCCAGTTGTCTCAGTATCTTGCCAATATAAAAGCATGGTGCATTTTGACGATATCGTACAGATTCAAGTAAGTGTCACAAAGTATAATGGTGTGCGGTTGGATTTAGCATATGAGATAACGGATAACAGTACTGGGGAACTGCGCACAAAAGGAACAAGCACACATTGTTTTCTGGACAAGGCAGGGCATGTTATTTCATTGAAACATGATTTTCCTGATATTGACCAGCGATTTCGACAGATGCTGTGATGTAAAAAAAGATTGCAAAAGAACTCTCGTAAGATTTTTATAATAAAACAATTATATAAAAAGAAAGGAATGGGATTACATGAGAGAGATAAATGAACAACAGATTTTAGCGCTGGCGCCAAATGCAGCAGCGGCCTCAAACGGCAAGAAAATTTCGCAGAAAGGCGGTTTTGTCAAACTTGAGCGGTCAGAGGATGACACATTTTATATGGGGGAGTGTACCGGCAGTGGCAAGAGTAATTACATTACATCGGCAGATTACATAGACGAGAACAACCCTGTATATCGTTGTTCTTGCCCGAGCAGGCAGTTTCCTTGCAAGCACAGTTTAGCGCTCATGTATGAGATGCTTGCGAAAAAGGAGTTTGGCATTTGTGAGATTCCAGAAGATATTCAGAAAAAGCGCGAAAAGAAGCAGGCGAAAGAAAATAAGGCGAATGAGGCGGCAAAGCCAGAGAGCGAGATGACTGAGGAGGAAAAGAAGAAGGCAGAAAAGAAAAAGGCAACTGCTGCAAGGACTGCAAAAAATGCAAGGGTGAAAAAAATAAAGACACAGATTGAAGGGCTAGATTTGGTTGAGAAGGTTGTTATGGAGTTGATGTCAGCGGGATTAGGAACAATTGGAGGCGCTTCGATCAAGACATATCAAGAGCTTGCAAAGCAGATGGGCGATTATTATCTTCCTGGTCCACAGAGACTGTGCAGTCAGTTGTTAATTGAGATCACAGAATTTCAGAAAGACCAAGATGAATCTCATTATGATGCGGCAATCAGCGTGCTGGAAAAGCTCTGGAGTTTAATTAAAAAGTCGCGTCAATATTTGAATGAGAAAATTGAAAATGATGATGTGACGTTGGAAGATACGATTCTGTATGAGGAATTGGGTGGCATCTGGAAACTGTCGGAGTTGGAGGAATTAGGCAAAAACAAAAAGGATGCAAGTCTGATGCAACTATCATTCTGGGTGGTTTACGACGAGGCGAGAAAAGAGTATGTTGACACAGGGTGTTGGGCGGATTTGGACACTGGCGAAATTTATATGAATTACAATTATCGTCCAATAAAATCGTTAAAGTATGTCAAACAGGAGGACAGTGTTTTTGGTGTGGCAAAAGTGCCGAGCGCAGTGTTTTATCCAGGCGATGGAAATGTCAGGGTTCGTTGGGAAAATGCTCAGATACGCGAATATGAACAGGCGGATTACGAGGCAGTATTTGAATATGCTGTTACCTCTGTGAAACAGGAGGCAAAGGCTGTTAAGAATTTCCTAAAAAATGCAATGACCCAACCTTGGATGATCAAGCTGATTTCATTTAATAAAATTGGGAAAATTGGCGAGGATTTTGTGTTGGCAGACAAGAATAACGATACAATTCTTTTAGGAGATATGCCAAATATGGAGGAGACTGTTGTGCGGCTTTCCATGTTGCCAAATGCTTCTTTGCTTGAGAATCAGGTACTTTTGGGGGCATTTTATTACAATCGAGAGAACCGCAGACTTATGGTACAGCCACTCAGTATAATCACACATGACGCAGTGGTGCGATTGTTGTACTAAGGGGCTGAAAAATTAAAGTATGGAAGCTTTTAAAGACAAACATTAAAAGTTAAGAAGATTTTGATGGAAGTATCTTAAAATGAGGCGCAGATTCAACACTGCAGGCTCTTGTAATCCACAGAGACATTATATGATAAGGCTTGATGACAGATTAGAAAAAATTAAGAAAGACTTTATAGATGAAGGAAGTTATTTTGTCATTAACCGAGGACGGCAGTATGGGAAAATGACTACTTTAACGGCGTTAGAAACATATTTGAAAGATGCCTATCTTGTTTTATCACTTGATTTTCAGGAGATTGAGACGGCAAAGTTTGCCGATAATGTTTTGTTCTCATAAACTTTTGCAAAGAAATTAGCCAAAGCAGTTCGGATTGCAGAGGCGAAGGATACAGAAAAGTTACAGCAATTGTTGTTGGATTTTGTAAGGGAAAATCCAAATAGTGGATTGAGTGAATTGTTTGAATGTTTGAGTGTTCTGTGTGAAATGAGTTCTCGACCAGTTGTCTTAATGATTGATGAGGTGGACAGTGCCAGCAATAATCAAGTGTTTATTGATTTTTTGGGACAGCTTAGAAGTTATTATCTCAAGCGGGATAGGATACCAATTTTTCACAGTGTAATTCTTGCGGGGATATATGATATTAAGAATTTGAAGTTAAAATTGCACTCTGAATCAGAACACCAGTACAATAGTCCGTGGAATAATGAGAGACGCACAGATATTATTGTTGACTATTTGGGAGGACAGTTTATCATAGAATTAAAAATCTGGCATGGAAAAGAATACAATGAGCGAGGGGAGCAGCAGCTTAGCGAATATTTGGAATATTATCGTAAACAGAAAGGCTATATGCTCAGTTTTATACTGAGTGTCAGATAAATCTGCCACTCAGTATAATATGATGCACACAGCCACCAGTGGAACTATGCCACTGTGCGGCTGTGGCTGGCGCGATACTCATGGCAGATTTTATCTGCCATGAGTATAACTTTAATCAGCATAAGCAGATTGGCGTGAAAGAAATTCAGGTTTGTGGAAAGACAATTGTGGAGGCGGTTGTCTAAAGAATACAAAGAAGAAAATAGGAGGGATAGACATGGATACAACACCGATTTATGAGTTGCGGGCACGCTTGCGCGCAGCAGGGATTGCAGGAACAAGTTTGTTATCGGAGGATTTTCGACTAAAACGCGCTTATGAGGCGTTCAAACCACTTGAGGCGGCTTCGCCTGTCTTTGCAAAATTGGGACAGTTGACCACACAGTTATTAGCGCCGGATTGTCCGAATTTGCAAAATGCATTGTTGGATACGATAACGCTTGCAGACGCTGTGATTTGCACACTGGGAACAGTGGATATAAAAGGGGAAGTTGCGGATCTTGATATTGTTGACACAGAGAGAAATACAGGCAGTATTATTGTCAATGCGCCATACTCCACGTTGAAAGAGCTTTTGGAAGCACTGACAACATCAGGAAGTGGTCATTATGCTTATGTGTGTGATGTGCGCGAAAACCGCCCAGAATTATTTCGGGATTATCGTGTGAGATACGCGTTGGTGCAAGCGTTGGGCGCTCCTTATGCAGAGCTTGCTAATGAGGTGAAACAATGGATGAAAGAAGATCAGGACAAGACAATACTGCCACTTTTGTACAAGGACTTTGACCCCCAAGGAAAAAAGGACATGGTGCGTCGTGTGATGGTGATTGATGCAATTGCAGGTGCAGAGGCGAATGATTTCTATCTTGAGATGCTTAAAGGCGCGCAGAAAGATATTCGTCTGGCGCTGCTCAATGCACTGCGCCATAATTCAGATAATGTCACCTTGCTTTTGGATTTGGCAAAGAAAGAAAAAGGGAAGAACAAAGATAAAGTCTTGGAGCTGCTCGCGGAGATGGAGGAGGCAAAAGCATGTGATTTCTATCAAGAAATGATGAAGAAAAAACCAGAAAATGCATTACAAAATCTTAAAAATACAACGACAGAGTGGTCGGCAGAATTAGTTGCTGCACAATGCAATGAGATGCTTGTACAAATTGATGCATTAGACAAGACAACATCAGATGAAAAGAAATTTGAAGTGTCTGAGAGACTGCAAAAGGTAATTCGCGCATTGTTTGGAAAGGGAGGGACTATAATCTGTGAATGTTATCGCAGTCTGCTTGCACGAAAAGATAAAATTAATCCTCTATTTCGAGAAACATGGAAAGTTGACAAAAAAAATAATTATACAGATATACTGCGATATGGAGTGCTTGACATTACAGAGGAGTCTTTTAGCAGTTCATTTGCTGCAAGTGCTAGAAAAATTGAAATTGCGTTAGGAAAGATTTTGCATCATTCTCTGCTTGTCAATCCAGATACCGCATTGCAGGAACTTGCATTGGAATTGTATACAGGAAATGTAAACTTCTTGCCGGCGGCTGTCACAGCAAAATTAATTCGGAATGAAGAATGTACACAGTGGCTTATAATGTCAGTTCCAGAACAATCCAAAGAACATATGAACGCGGTACTAGAAGCAGCAATTTATATTGAATGGGATCAAAAACAAAAAGGATATCAGTTTGCTGGAAATTATATAGACACCTATGCAGATAGCTATGAATATGAGCATTACAATCCGCTTAAAACTGTGGAAGTGCCTATTCCATTAACGCATGCAAAAGAGATAATGGATTGGTTAAAGCGATATGGAACAAAAGCAGCAGATGATATTTTAGGAAAATGGGTTGCATTAAATGATAAAGAGCAATGTCAGGAAATGGGAGAATATTTTTATAAGAGGGCATTGGTTTCTCCAGATAATCACAGCGATATTTATTATATGAAGAAGTGTGGCTGGACAGTATGTAAAGGGCTGGGAGTAAAATATATAAAGAACAATCCAAATGTTACAGCGTGGTCTTTATACTACTGGTTATCGGATTTGTCAGAGGATAAAGCGGCTGTTATGGAAGAAGCAAAAGCAATCTGTGATAAGATAAAAAGTGGTGAGATTAAAATGAAAAGTTCTAAGCTACAGGACTTTGAAAAATATATGGATAACTGGTATGAGAGATCCTAAAATCAAATAAAGAGGTAGTATAATGGATACAACACCAATTTATGAGCTGCGGGCACGTTTGCGCACAGTATGTATTGCAGGAACAAGTCTACTATCGGAAGACTTTCGATTAAAACGCGCCTATGATGCGTTTAAGCCATTGGAGGGAGCTTCGCCTGTCTTTGCAAAATTAGGGCAGTTGACAGCGCAGCTATTTTCGCCGGACTGTCCAAATCTGCAAGGTGCGCTTTTGGATGCTATCACGTTGACTGATGCTGTAATTTGTACGCTGGGAGCGGTGGATACACAAGGGGAAATAGAGTCTTTTACAATTACTGCACTGGAAACAAGTACAGACAGTATTGTGGTCAATGCGCCTTATTCTGCGTTAAAAGAATTGCTCGATGCGCTGACAACATCAGGCGGCGGTCACTATGGATATGTATGTGAAATGCATGATAGTCACCCAGAACTTTTTCGGGACTATCGTGTAAAGTATACGTTGGTTCAGGCATTGGGTGCTTCCTATGCAGAGCTTGCAGATAAAGTGGAAGAGTGGCTAAGAGAAAGCAATGACAAAACAATTTTACCACTTTTATATAAAGATTTTGACCCAAAAGGGAAAAAGGAAATGGTGCGCCGCGTAAGATTAATCAGTGCGCTTGCCGGTGCCAAGGCAAACAATTTTTATGTTAAGATGCTAAAGGAAGCACAGCGGGAGGTGCGCACAGAGTTAATTGATGCGCTTCGTCATGATCCTGGAAATATGTCATTGCTGTTTTCATTGTCAAAGACAGAAAAAGGAAAAAATAGAGATAAAGTATTTGAGCTGATTGCGGGGATACAGGATGAGGAAGTCAATAACTTTTTCAAGGAATTAGCAAAGAAAAAATTGGATATTGTCTTGATATATCTCAGAAATTCAACGACAGACTGGTCTTCGGATCTGGTAGCGGAAGTTTGTGAAAAAATCTTGGAAGAGCTGAAATTGGTAGATGACGATTCAGCTAAGGAGAAACAAGAAGTATCGGATAGATTGCAGCTTTTGGTGAGAGCTATTTTTGGCAAGGGCGGTCCCCGAATTTGTGAATGTTATAGAAAACTTCTTGCAAATAAAGAAAAAATAGACATGCTTCTGAAAAAAACATGGCGAAAACCTCAAAGTGTGTATTACTATGATGTATTGCAGTATGGTGTGCTGCAGTCTTGTCGATATTGGTACGAATCGAAAGTGCGTGATATTGAGACAGCACTAGGAAAAATCTTGCATCATTCTCTGCTTGTGAATCCCGATCCAGAATTGGGAGCGCTTGCATATGAATTGTATCAAAATGCAGATTCTAAAAAAACGAATCTAAAATTTTTGCCAGCGGCTGTTACCGTGCAGTTTTGTGATGATGAGGATTGCACAGAATGGCTGGAACAGCAAGCGAAAGATAAAATCCTTCTTGTGTCAAAGTTTTCAAAGGAACGCATGAAGGCGATTACGGAGGCAGCAGCATATATAAGATGGAATGCAATAGAAAACAGTTATGAATTTTTTGGCTCTTATTTAGATGTTCATCCAGAATTTAAAAGTATTGCGAGACCAATTAAATTATCCCATGCAAGAGAGATTGTGGAGTGGTTTCAAAAGCATTCCTCAAAATTGGTAGATGAGATGTTATCATATTGGATACCGTTCAATAATAAATGCATGTGTAGTATGATGGGAAAATATTTTTATAAGAAGGCGCTGATAACTGGCGATAACCGCATGTATCTGTCAAGCATGAAGGCGTGTGGATGGACGGTCTGTGAAGGTCTTGCCATACATTATTGTAAAAGCAAAGAAAGACAAATTAGCCAATGGGAGCTATACAATTATTTGGCGGAAATGCCAGGTGACAGGGAAGCCAAGCGCGCGGAAGCACAGAAACTCAAGGAATTAATAAGGACTGGGGAAATCAATCCAAGTAAAATTGATATCCTTAGTCTTGATGTGTGGATTGAGAAAAATTTATATACTGGCGGTCGAAAAGACTGACCGCTCAGTATAATGTGATGCGCACAACCGCAATCTGAAAAATCTTATATGATAATTTTTCAGGTAGGAAACATACCGCTTTGCGGCTGCGGTTGGCGCGATATTCACGACAGATTTCATCTGTCGTGAATATAAATGATAGTAATGATTTGAGAAAGGAAAATACAGAATGAGCGAAGAATTATTGAGACTGCCAGCAGAGCAGTTATTTCAGAAGGAAATTGACGCATTGATTGCAGCAGAGAAAAATCCAATTCCAACAGGATGGCGTATGTCACCGCAGTCTGTAAAGACTTATATTTGCGGCGGAAAGGTTGGAAAGACTGAGATTACGCCAAAATACATAGGACATGAGCGCTTGGTGGAGATTGCAATTTCTACGCTTGTCACAGACAGAGCATTGTTGTTGATTGGAGAGCCAGGAACGGCAAAGAGCTGGCTTTCTGAGCATTTGACAGCCGCTATCAATGGCGATTCCACAAAAGTGATTCAGGGAACAGCAGGAACCACAGAGGAACAGATTAAATATTCTTGGAATTATGCAATGCTGATTGCGCAGGGACCGTCGCACGAAGCAATGCTCAAGAGTCCTGTTTTCAATGCAATGGAGACGGGATCTATCGCGCGCGTTGAGGAAATTTCGCGCTGTGCCTCTGAAGTGCAGGATGCATTGATTTCGATTTTATCAGAAAAGAGAATCTCGGTTCCAGAACTTGCGGTTGAAGTAGCGGCGAAAAAAGGTTTTTCTGTGATTGCGACGGCAAATACAAGAGACAAGGGCGTGAACGAAATGTCAGCCGCACTAAAGCGTCGTTTTAATATTGTGGTGCTTCCAGCGCCGGCAAATTTAAATTCTGAAATGGAGATTGTCAGAACAAGAGTGACACAGTTGTCACAAAATCTTGATTTGAACGCAACACAGCCTACAGATAGTGTTGTAGAGAAAGTATGTACGATATTTCGTGAGCTTCGCTGTGGAGAGACGCTTGACCGCGCTCAGAAAGTAAAAGGCACATCAGGTGTTCTATCTACTGCAGAAGCGATTTCTCTGCTGTGCAACAGCATGGCGCTGGCGGGAAGTTTTGGAAATGGTACAGTAACAAATGAGGATTTGGCAGCAGCATTGCAAGGTGCAGTGATTAAAGATGAGGATAAAGACAAAGTAGCGTGGAAAGAATATCTGGAAAATGTTATGAAAAAGCGTGGTTCGGAGTGGTCAGGGCTGTATCGGGCGTGCAAGGAGTTGACGGTTTAGTACCTGTTTAGGAAGGTAAGGAAGAGATAGATGAAAAATCCAAATTTTTTCGGAATAAGGCATTTATCGCCTGCCGGTGCGTATTATCTGCGCGGGTTTCTTGATGAGAAGAAGCCTAAGCTAGTACTGGTCGAGGGACCAAGTGATTTTGAGGATATGTTGTCTGATATGGTACGCAAGGAGACAAGACCGCCAATTGCGGTGCTTGCATACACAAAGGAAGCACCAGTACGGACAGTGCTATATCCGTTTGCAGAGTATTCGCCGGAGTATCAGGCAATACAGTGGTGTCACAAAAATCATGTTCCATGTCATTTTATAGATTTGCCCTCGGAGACTTTTCTAGCGATACCAGAGTGTGGTATGCAGGAAGCGGAGGGGGAAGAGAGTCGAATTAATGTTTATGAGCAACTTGACCAACAGAGTGGCGAGGACGGTCATGACACATTCTGGGAGCGCGTTATGGAGCAGACGGGCAGTATTGAAGCCTATCATTTGGGTGCAAACAGCTTTGGCGCCAACATTAGAAGTCTCACGGAGGGAAAAGATGATGACTGGGCTGAGACAGTGCTTCGCGAGGCATATATGCGTCAGCAGATTAAGAAGGCTGTGGATTCTGGCATTGCGCCAGAGAACATTGTTGTGGTAACAGGTTCCTATCATGTAGAGGGTCTGAAAAATTGGCAAGAGGCCGATGAAGATTTGTCAAAAATGCCGAGAGTAGGGGCAAATCATACGCTGATGCCATACTCCTATTATCGTCTTTCTACAAGGTCGGGTTACGGTGCTGGAAATAAGGCGCCCGCATACTATGCGCTTTTGTGGGAAGGCTTAAAAAAAGGTGAACCGATGTATGCGGTTTACAGTTATTTGATAAGGCTTGCAAAATACCAGCGCGAGAAAGGAAATCCCGTCTCGTCTGCCTCGGTGATTGAGGCGGTGCGCTTGGCAATGTCGCTGGCACAGCTTCGGGGAGGAAATATCGCATCACTTAGAGATTTGCGCGATGCGGCGCAGACTTGTATTGGTGAGGGAAGTGTATCAAGTATTATTCATGCAACGGCTGATACAGAGATTGGCACGACAATCGGAGCGCTTCCTGACGGTGTGAGTCGTACCAGTATTCAGGAGGATTTTTACAGACAGCTAAAAGATTTAAAGCTTGAAAAATACCGTGATATTTCAGCGCAGGATTTGATGCTGGATTTGCGGGAAAACAGGCGTGTCAGCTCAGAAAAATCCGCGTTTATTGATCTGCACCGCTCCTTTTTCCTACATCGGCTTAGAGTAATCCATGTAAGTTTTGCCGAACAGCAGTCAGTCAGTCAGGACAATGCAACGTGGTCGGAGCACTGGGTTGTGCGGTGGACGCCAGAGGCGGAGATAGAGCTGGTGGAATCGGCATTAAAAGGCGATACTGTTGACGGTGCAGCGTCCTTTGCTATGAAGGAGCGTGTGGAAAATGCTGCCAATATGGGAGAGATTGCACTTGTCATAGAGGATGCATGCAGTTGTGGCATGGAGAAAGCGGTTGGCTATGCGACTGCGGCGATGCAAAAAATGGCGGTTGATGCTGCATCTGTAGAGGATTTGGCAAAGACAGCACAGAGGCTTTCGGTGGTGGTTCAGTATGGTAACATTCGGCGCATTGATGCAAAACCTTTGGAACCCATACTGAAGCAGTTATTTTACAGAGCATGTCTGATACTGGAATCCGCATGTGTGTGTGATGATGCGGCGAGCAAGTCGATTCTTGTTGCGATGGAGCAGTTAAACAGCGTGGAGTTAGCGCATGATTTTCTGGATCATGATGAGTGGATTAAGGTGTTGGATAGCATTTCAGAACGTGACGATCTAAATACAAAACTATCGGGATTTGCTGCGGCAATTTTGTTGGAGCGTGGTAGTATGAATACACAACAGTTACGAACAGAGGTATCAAGGCGTCTCTCAAAAGGTATTCCTGCGGATTTGGGGGCAGGCTGGTTTGAAGGGCTTGCCATGAAAAATAGATATGCATTGATTGCAAGGTTGTCTCTCTGGGAGAGTTTAAATGATTATCTTGTCACATTGGATGATGAGGAGTTTAAGCGGGCACTTGTTTTTTTGCGGCGTGCTTTTGCAGACTTTTCCGCTGCGGAAAAGGACCAGATTGCAGAAAATTTGGGCGAGATTCTGGGACTGAATGGACAGGAGGTCAGCGAGGTAGTAAATGCTGTGCTTGACGAGAGTTCGCAGCAAATGATTGAGGGACTGGAGGATTTTGATTTTGACCTTTAATCTTTTTGATATGGAGAGTATGGTATCTGATAAAATAATCTTATA
>DEPD01000162.1 GCA_002358575.1 Lachnospiraceae bacterium UBA3401
TTTTTCTACAGTTCCTAAGAAGATTGTGGCGGGGAGATGTTTGTTAGGGCGAGTTATTTACGGGAGGGAAAGTATGATTAAAGTGACCATATGGAACGAGTATTTGCATGAACAGAGACAGGAGGAAGTGAGGGCTATTTATCCAATAGGAATTCATGGTTGTATTGCGGAGTTTTTGAAAAAGGATAAAAATATATTTGTTCGGACTGCGACTTTAGAGGAACCAGAACATGGACTGACAGAGGAGGTTCTTGCAGATACAGATGTGTTGGTTTACTGGGGACATATGGCACATGGCGACTTTTCGGATGAAATAGCAAAGCGCGTGCAGAATCATGTGCTGGGCGGCATGGGTCTCATCGCATTGCACTCTGCGCATTTTGCCAAGATTATGGGGCTGCTGATGGGAACAAGTATGACACTTCGCTGGAAGCATGGGGACCGTGAGCGGTTGTTTGTCACTGCACCGTATCATCCAATTGCACAGGGGATTCCTGCACAGTTTGACATTCCAATGGAGGAGATGTACGGGGAATATTTTGATATTCCAAAACCGGATGATGTGGTATTTACTGGTTGGTTTGCAGGAGGTGAGGTGTTTCGCAGCGGCTGTACTTTTCAGCGTGGACGAGGCAGGATTTTTTATTTCCAGCCAGGGCATGAGGAGTATCCTATTTATCATATGCCTGAAATTCAGCGGATTCTCTCCAATGCAGTGTACTGGTGTGCGGAGGTAAAACGTCAGGCAGGACCTATGACCTGCACAGCAGTGAAAGTAACGTTGGAGCAAGAATATACCAATCCAATGAAAATTTCTGTATTTTATGATCATATTTTACAGGCGGTTGCCCAGTCGGAGGGCGCAAATACAATCGACAAAATTATGCGACGTTGCAGTGACCTTGGAATCCGTGGTATTGATATTGAATATGATCATCTCTGCGCAGACTATGATCAAATTTGTGGAGCGTTGCGCTATCACTATATGGAAGTTGCAAGTATTTACCATTTTTATGATTTTCAGCGAAAGTCAGATATTGGTGTTGGAAAAGATCAAATTGATATGGCATATCAACTAGGGGTAAAAAAGATTTTGGTGGTGCCAGGATTTCTGGATGAAGAGGAAGCAAGAGCGCTGCATAGTGTGAGCAGTGATTATTTTGCGGTCGAGCGCTTTATGGAGCAAAATCTGCGCATTCAGGTGATGAAAGCAGCATTGATTGAGCTTACCGATTATGCAAAGTCTTTGGGAGTGCAAGTGACACTTGAAGACTTTGATGCAGTTGGGTCGCCGTGCTCGCGAATGAATGAACTGCTCTGGTTTTTGCGCAATGTACCCGATTTAAAATGTACTTTTGACATGGGAAATTTTGCTTTTGGCTATGAGAATGTAATGGAGGCATATGAGTTATTAGAACGATATATTGTACATGTGCACTGTAAGGATAGGGGAAGTGAAGGAAATGGGCTGAAATCTGTTCCGACAGGAAGTGGTTACATTCCTGTCACACAGCTTGTCAGAAAGCTTAAAGAAATAGGTTACAACGGATATCTGTCGATTGAACATTTTGGGGAACTTGATCAGTTGGAGAGCATTGAGCAGTCAGCGCGGTTCTTAAGATCTGTCTTGGAGTGTGTCTAATGTCACAATCCAAAGCAGTTTAGCCATATTGGTATGCAAATCATACCGCAAAAAATGCAATATATACCAGAAATATTTTCTTTTGGCAAAGGGATATGTATAATAAATTCGGTTGTCACGACAACTTCAATAACTACTCTATAAATTGCTGGGGTATTCATTTTCCTCCAAAAATGAATTTCCCAGCGGTTTGCTTTCTTATAGGTTTGTTCAGGAATTTTTAGGAATTATAGAAAATATAAAGGAGATGATAGTGATGAAGGGAAATGATGGACAAAATGAAAAACGTGTGAATAAATTTGTGCTTATGATCATTACAATCATTGATATGTTTCTGTTCTTTGGGTATATTGGAGATTATGTACAGGGAAACATCAGTTTTGAATTTATGATGGCGGTTGATTTGTCGGTTATCGCATCAATGATTACATGTTATGCAGTTTATTTTCACAAGAAAGACAGTGCGATATTTAAACATGTGTCTGTGATTGGGTATATGGTGGTCTATGGACTTGCTGTGATCGGGGCACAAAATGATTTGGTGTTTATTATGGTTTTTCCATTTACAGTGATTTACATACTATATTATGATATGAAACTAATTCTTAGGATTGCTGTGGTGTTCGGCATTATTAATCTATTGGATGTGGGTTATATTGCAGTGCTGTTGAGGCATATGCATTCTGGTGCACCGCTCAACAGCACATCACTCTTGTTGCAGGGGGCCTCTACGCTCGTGTATATGATTGTGCTCTGTGGAACCACACAGATTTCTAATGATAACAATGCCAGAAGGATTGCTAGCATTGACGAGGAGCGGGAGAAGAGCAATACACTTTTGCAGGAGGTGTTAGAGGTTGCTGCATCTGTAAGGCAAAATTCAACAAAGGCAGCAGAACATATTCGGCAATTAAGCCAATATGTGGATTCTACAGTATCTGAGTTAGACGGGATTGCACAGGGCAATAGCAACAATGCAGAGAGCATTGAGGAGCAGACAGTAATGACTGGAAATATTCAGCATATGATATTGGAGACAAAACAAATGTCTGATGAGATGCTGGCAATGGCAGAGCGTTCTGGGCAGGCGGTGAAGGATGGGAAACAGACGGTTGACAGATTGCAGTCACAATCACAGAGAACGCGGGAAGCAAATGAGCAGGTGGTTGCCTCTGTCTCTAGTCTGATTTCTAATGCAAAGGCAGTGGAGGACATTACAGAACGTATTTTTTCCATTTCTAGTCAAACCAATCTCTTGGCGCTGAATGCTTCGATTGAAAGTGCGCGTGCCGGAGAGGCTGGAAAAGGGTTTGCTGTTGTGTCTGCAGAAATTCGCACGCTTGCAGATGAGACAAGGAGTTTGACAGAGGGGATTCGCAAGATTGTTGATGAGTTGAAAATGAATGCGGACGCGGCAAAGAGTACTGTAGACAATGTGATTATGGCGTCTGGCACAGAACATGACCTAATTTTAAATGCAAGCACGCAGTTTAATGAGATTGGAAGTCGTATGGAAGGATTGCATACGAATGTGCACGAGATTTATGGAAGAATCGAGGAAATTTTGGAATCAAACAATAAGATTGTGGACAGCATTAATCATATTTCCGCAGTGAGCGAGGAAGTGACTGCGGGCACACAGCAGGCAGCAGATCTTGGCGCGGATACCAGCCGCAAAGCAGAGCAGGCAAGAGAACTGATGATTGGATTACTTGACACGGTTAAAGCTATCGACCGATATCTGTAGGAAAGGGGAAGGCAATGTTAGGCGGTTCTGTATATATCGCATTAATTCGGTATGCAATTAGTCTTGCGGGAACCATTGTATTATTTTCACTCATAAGCGAGCCGCGGTATAACCCAAAGAAAACTTTTATCTGCTATATTGGTTTTGGATTTGTCTTGATTGGTGGTGCATGCATCTGGTATGTGATAGATTGGTCTACCTGCATGAAAATGTCAGCTTTTGTGATGTACTTATGTTTTACTGTCTTTGCGATTTTGATGAGCAGCGATCCGCTTTATCTCTTATTATATAAGTTTGCGCTTAACTTTTATTTGCTTGCAGTATTTTTGATAGGTGGCATTGAGGTTTCTGTGATATTTTTTGATAGAAATGTATGGGCGGATATTATTACACGGATAATTTTAATCTTGTTGATGGCAGTATTTATTGACAGAAAAATTAAGGAATCCATTCGCAGGTTTGGGCGTTATGTGGAGACAGAGCTGGATAAATTTAGCGTTTTTATTATGATTTTAAGCATTTTATTTGGAATTGGGTTTATCTTAAATCCAAATACCATCGATCAGACACCATATCGGCTTTTTCAGCTTATGATGAATTTTTTCTTGACAGGGGCTTTGCAGCTTTTGGTTTATCGTCTTTATCTCCATATTGGAAAAGAGAAAGAGTATCAAAAGGAAAATCAGCTTATGCAAATGAATCATCGTCTGTTAGAACGCAATATGGAATTGATGGAGGAATCAATTGCATCTGGCAGACGCATTCGTCATGATGCCAGACATCACAATGCAGTGATTGCAGAGTATGCTCGCAGGGGACAAAATGATGAGCTGTTGAAATATCTCAAAGAGTATGATAAAGAGACAGAGGAGAGCATGACACAGCAAATTTGTTCTAACACAGCCGTCAATAACATTCTTACAGCTTACACTCGATGGGCACAGCAGGAACAGATAAAAGTGACCCTAGATGTCGAAATTGGCAGTAACCTTGAAATCCCCAATATTGATCTGGTTACAATATTGGCGAATGCTTATGAAAATGCGATATATGGATGTATTGAAGTAAAAAGGCAGTCACCAGAACAGGATTGTTTTATTTATCTGATGCTAAAAAGAAAGCGAAATAAACTTGTGATTTGTTGTAACAATACTTGCAAGAGAGAAACCGAAATGAAAAATGGACAACCAAAACCAGAGTTTACAGGGGGAATTGGAGTATTAAGTATTATTAAGACAGCAGAAAATTTTGGTGGAGAATACGATTTTAAAAATGATGAGGGCGTGTTTGTCTTTCGTTTAATTATGAATATTCCGCATTTAGATGGCAGTGCAGTGGAGGAAAGGGGAACAGACAATGTATCTAATAGCACTCTGCGATGATGAGGAAGCAGACTTAGATAAGACAGAACAGATGTTGAGAAGTTACGGAAGGGAACACCCAGGGACGGAATTGATAATGGAACGTTTTCTAAATGCGGATAGTCTGCTCAACAGAATTAGAGAGAAGAATTATAGACCAGATCTTATATTTATGGATATTTATATGTCGGATAAGTCTGGTATTGATGCGGCAAAGGAATTGCGTGCGATGGGAAATAGAGGCAGGTTGATATTTCTGACGACTTCGCGGGAACATGCGCTGGATGCGTTTGGCGTGGAGGCTTTACAGTATCTTGTTAAGCCGATTACAGAAGAAATGCTTTTTTCTGTGTTGGACCGATTTTTGCGGGAAATAAATGAATTGAGCAAAAAGTATTTATTATTACGAATTGAAGGCAGAATACAGCGGGTGGCGGTAAGTGATATTGTCTGTTGTGAGGCCCAGGGAAAGTCGCAGTATCTATATTTGGCGAACCATACACAGTTTGGTCTGAGAAGGACTATGATAGAAATCTATGAAATGCTTGCTTGCTACAAGGAATTTGTGCGCGTTGGAGCTGCCTATATTGTCAATCTGGAACATGTGGAAAGTCTCAGTGCCCAAGAAGTTCAGATGGATAGTGGGAAAAAGATTTATCTGCCACGGGGTTCTTATCATCCACTTCGAGAGCGATATTTTAATTATTATTGTGAAAGCAGTGAGATTTTATAAAAAAATAAACACTTTTCCATAAATTTCAATTGGTCAATACGTATCTGTAGTAGAAAGATAATTCGTTATTATGACAAAGAAAGGGAAGGGATGTTTATGAAAAAGAAATGGAAAGGATTGCTCTCTGTGTCTATGATTGTTGTAAGTTTACTGACAGGTTGTGATGCATCAGGGGAAGCGAAATCTATCATGACATCAGATTCAGCAGCGCCTGTTATGAACAGTGCAGTGCGTGAGAATTATTCTGGGGGTGTCGCCTATAACAATACAGAATTGGCAGTGGCGGCGGAAGAAGAGATGCTAGAGTATCCTATGGAGAGCGGAGAAGGAGCAACAGCAAGTCAGAGCCAGCAGCAGACACCACCTCTTGACGACATAATACTTTTGGAGGAAAAGCTGATATATCATTGTAATCTTAATATTGAGACACTTGACTATCCGACGGCAATCGCATCAATTAAGGAAACCATCTCTAAATATGGTGGGGTGATTCAGTCGGAGAGTGAGAGTGACAGTGGACATGATTGGTACTATGCGGATTATCGCAAGACAGGCGGCACAATGCATAACTACCTAGAAGTGCGAATTCCATCAAAGGACTATGAAAATTTTTTGTCTGAGCTTGACGGAGTAGGAAAAATTATTTCAAAATCAACGAGTGTGGATAATATTAGCCAGAAATATTATGATACGACAGCGCAGATAGAGGCGTTACAAATACAAGAGAAAAACCTGCTCGCAATGCTGGAAAAGTGCGAGACAATTGAGGATATGATCACAGTAGAACAGCGACTGTCAGAAGTTCAGTACGAGCTTAATACATTGCAAACCAACCGTCGCTATATGGATATGGATGTCGCATATTCTTATGTCAATATCAATGTATCCGAAGTGATGGAATATCGTCAGGACAGTGAGCCTATCAGAAGGAATACTTTTGTGGACCGGCTGAAAAATACAATTTTGTCTACCGGAAGAGGATTTCTGTATTTTCTGGAAGGATTGTTGTTTTTTATGATTTATCTAGCGCCATATATGCTGATTATTGCGTTGATTTGCTCTGTTTTTCTCAGGAAAAAGATACGATATATTTTGGAACAGAGAAAAATAAAAACAGCCCAAAGACATGTACAGAAACCGCAAACTCCTTCTATGCCGTCGTTTTCAGTGCAGCCGCCGTTTGTACAGTCAACTTCAGTGCAGCAAGAAATGCAGGATTTCCAGCAAAATCAACCAGAAAACAAGGATTAATAAGTTCTTTGCCTGATGTTTCCTGGCGTGGTTCCATAGACTTCATGAAATGCTCTATAAAAGGAGCGTAAGCTGTTAAATCCGCTGGCAAAACAGACTTCTGTCACAGACAATTCAGAGTGTGTTAATAACCCCATCGCATGTTCTGAGCGCAGGTGTTTAAGGTAATCATTGTAGGAACAGCCAAAGTTATTTTTAAAAATATGGGAGATATGATACTTGTTGTAGCCGAGGGCGGCTGCAAGCTGTGACAGGCTTAGTTCTTCTGTGAAATGCTGGTTTAAGTAATTGGAAATATCCTGACAAATGCCAGTGGGGATTGTACTTTGTCTGACAAGTGTTATCTGAGACAAAATCATAGTGGTAAGAATATACAGATATCCTTTTGCAATGCGGATATCTGTATTTTTTTGCGCACTTTCTGACAGCCCGGATATTAGTAGTGAAAATTGTTCAGGATTTTGTGGGTTTGTGATAAAGGGAATCTGCGGGCGTTGTGTGTGAAATTCTGCAGAGAAGTCAGGCAGAAAATCGTGATTAAAGATAATCATAAGTGCCAGAGAGTGTTCGGGGGTATGCGTTTCATGCACAATATTGGGAAAGGCGATGGAAATCATACCTTTTTTTAAAAGTTTTTTTTTGCCAGAGATAGTGATTTCAATAGCGCCGTCAAGCACATAAAAAATTTCTACCTGTCGGTGCATATGTGCAAGATAGTTGTTGTTTTTAGTCTCCTTGACAAATAAATATTCGTCCCTTTTTTGATAAATCATAGTGAACTCCTCTGTGATAAGATGTAGAAGTGAGGGCGATGACAAAGCTTGTTTTCCCTATTATAATACATTGTAGAAAAGAATCCAAGAGAATCGCAATATTTGGCAAGAGAAAATTAACACAGGGTATAGAAGTTTGCAAGAGGAGTGTCGTATACTATTTTTATTAGAGAATAAACAAATAATATGAGAAAGGCAGGTATCAAGATGATTGCAAGCAATATTTGGAATGCAGATTTAGGAAACGGAAATTACCGCAATCCAATTCTGTATGCAGATTATTCAGACCCGGATGCAATTCGTGTCGGGGCGGATTATTTTATGATTGCGTCAAGTTTCTGCAATGCGCCAGGGCTTCCTCTGCTCCACTCAAGGGACCTTGTAAACTGGAAAGTGGTGAATTATATCATTCATGAAATTCCAGAGGAACGCTATAAGGCGCCAATTCATGGGTGCGGTGTGTGGGCGCCAGCGATTCGGTATCATGAGGGGACATATTTTGTCTGTTTTCCTATGCCGGACGAGGGAATCTATATGTGTACTGCAAAAGACCCTTTTGGAACTTGGTCAAAACCAGTTAATATTCGCCCAGGCGCAGGGTGGATTGACCCTTGCCCTTTCTGGGATGAGGACGGCAAAGCATATCTCGTTGCAGGCGTTGCAAAAAGTCGTATCGGCTACAAGAGTGTCCTTCATCTGGTAGAGATGCAGCCAGATGGAATGGGACTGATTGGAGATGCGGTTAAGATTTTTGATGGAAATGAGAATGACCAGGAGACTATAGAAGGCCCTAAAATGTACAAGAAAAATGGTTGGTATTATATTTTTGCTCCGGCAGGAGGCGTAAAGACTGGGTGGCAGACAGTACTTCGCTCCAAAAATGTGTTTGGCCCTTATGAATATAAAGTTGTGATGTGCCAAGGCAGCAGTGCAGTAAACGGACCGCATCAGGGCGCATGGGTGGACACTGTTACTGGAGAGGATTGGTTTCTTCATTTTCAAGATGTTTATGCGGCAGGACGCATCACACATTTACAACCTATGAGTTGGCATAACGATTGGCCAATCATCGGCGCTGCAAAAGATGGAAACCATTATGGAGAACCTGTGATGGAGTATCGCAAGCCCAATGTCGGTGATGTGGTTACAGAGGTGTGTGAGCCGAATACTTCCGATGATTTTACAGGAAAGACATTGGGGTTACAATGGCAGTGGAATGCGAACCCGCAAAAAGAATGGTATGCATTTTTGGAAAGTGGTTTGAAATTAAATGCAGTCTATTTGGAAACTGTCTATGGAGACTTGCCAAATCTTTTGCTGCAAAAATGGCCAGCACCGGAATTTACTTGTATTACGAAATTAAATCTCTCTCATCTTATGGACGGGGAAGAGGCAGGGATTATTTCTATGGGAATGCGCTATGGCCTGCTTACTTTCCGAAAAGATGGCGATTGGTTTCAGCCTCGTTTTATAATAGGCGTACAGAATTATGGAAAAATACTGCCAGAGACAGTACATGAGAGAGCAAATAGCCTTCCTAAAATTAATTGTAACCAAGCAGAGGAAATTTATGTGAAATATGTGGTAAAGCGTGTTGGGACACAGGATTTAAATGACAGAGAAAAAGCGTTTCCACTGGAACTCGTTACAATAGAATACAGTACAGATGGCAAAAATTATCAGAAATCAGGCGAGATGAACGCAGTTCCTGGACGCTGGGTGGGTGTCAAAAACGGAGTGTTCTGTACGTATGCAGGTGCTGTAAAAAAAGAACACAGTGGTTACGCAGTGATTGATTCTGTCGAATATTTTCGTGCGTAGAGATTTTTGATTAAAAGCTGTATTTTCCTACAGCTCCTTAGAATGGAGGATTTTATATGAGTAATACTTATCAAAACCCAGTACAGAGAGGTTTTTTCCCTGATCCATCAGTAGTGCGCGTCGGGGAAGACTATTACATGGTCAATTCAACATTTCAGTATTTTCCGGCAATTGCTATTAGCCATTCAAAAGATATGGTGCACTGGCATGTAATTGGACATGCTGTCACGGACTCAGACGAATTAGATTTGCAGGATATCAAGGATTCGCATGGTATTTGGGCACCAGATATTTCCTATTCTAATGGCAAGTTTATTATTATGGCGACGCTGCGGCTCAACGCGGATGGAAAGCGTGACAATAATGTTATGCGCAGGCAGCTTGTTGTTACTTCGGAGAAACCAGAAGGACCGTACAGCAAACCGAGCTGGTTGGAAGTGGATAGCATTGACCCATCGCATTTTGTAGATGAGGATGGAAAACATTATATGGTGATTAGTCCAGGTATCAATCTAGTACCATTAAGTGATGATTGTACAAAAGTAATTGGAGAAACAATTCCAGTGTGGCCAGGAACCGGAGAGCGTTGCCCAGAAGGTCCCCATTTATTAAAGCGCGGTAACTATTATTATGCGATACTTGCTGAAGGTGGAACCGGTTATGGTCATGGGATTAATGTTGGACGTTCTAAACATTTGTTTGGACCTTATGAGCCATCGCCTTACAATCCTCTTATGCGTCAGTTTGACCCAGACGCGTCAATTCAGAGAACAGGACATGGTAAGCTGATTGAGACACAAAATGGTGATTGGTGGGTATATTATCTGATGGGTAGACCCAATCAGGGACATTACACAACAATAGGAAGGGAATCCGGTCTAGACCCAGTTACTTGGCTTGAGGACGATTGGTTTATTATCAATGACAGAAAAGGACCAAGCACAAAACAAACGGCGCCAGACCTTCCACAGCACCCATTTGAAAAATGGACGCGAGATGATTTTGACAGTGAAGAATTAAATATAAATTGGGAATTTGTGCGCAATCCAGCCCAAGGAAGCTATTCCCTGACAGAACGGCCAGGGTATTTTCGTATCTGGACACGAGATGGACAGCTCTCTGAAATTCGCGCAAAAAATACCCTTGTGCGGCGGGAACAAGAGTTGAATTATACTGCTTCAACCAAAGTGGATTTTTATCCGTCCAGAAATGGAGAGCAGGCGGGACTTACCTGCTATTATAGTACAGCGACTTACGCAAGATTTTCTGTCTGCTATGAAGGGGGAAGAAAATTGCAGTTGGTTATCAACCGCAATCACGGTGAGGAGCTAGTCGCATCCGTCGATGAAATAAAAGAGCAAAGTGTCTATTTGAAAGTTGTGGTGGAGCGGCTTACTAGAAGTTTTTACTACAGTTATGACGGCGCGGATTGGATGCTTGCTGGCGTGCTTGAAAATTGTATTTATCTCTGTGATGAGGGTGTCCCTGACGACCCCAAGCGCCACACAGGGACCCTGGTTGGCATCTATGCTAACAACGGAGGTTGCGGCACACGAATACCAGCAGATTTTGACTACTTTGAATATAGAGATTAATCTATATCTGACCGCCGCAGGCGTTTTAAGCCCCCTGCGGCGAGTGGTTTTTTTGGATGCAGGTCAAATAACTTCTGTGCCATGTTTAGATTTATATTGGTGCCTAATCCGTTGAGATAGCAGGTGCCCAGCATGTCAGAGCCCCATGTGCTGCCTTTAAAATATGCTTTGCTCAACAGCAGAAATGCCTGATCGTAATCTGGCAGAATATTTTGTCCCCCGCGGAAATAAATTTCGCCCAACAGATTACAAAAACCAGCATCATCTGGAAGGCGGGAATAGCCTTCTTCCAGATAGAACAACGCTTTTTTTAAATCCAATGACAGAGCACCGTTAAATGTGTAGAGTTTACCAAGACAATAGTATGCGTAGTCGTCCTTGTGTGACAGTGCGCGCTCATATAATTCAACCGCTTTTGTAAGCTCGCCCTCATCACGATATTGATTGCCGATAATACGCTCATAAGCGCCAATACCCATATCAGCACCTTTGCGAATATAGTTTTTTGCTCGCTGGTTTTGTACTGGAGCCCCATGTCTGCCCGTGCGGAGGATATCTACCAAATTGGGGATTGCAATGCCAAGTCCGGCAGCTACGCACACCTCATAAAGCCGCATTGCTGTTGCAGTCCATTCATATTGAAAACGCTCATATTTTTTATTGCCTACATGTGTGGGCGTAAGGTCTAGGAAATCACCGACCGTACCATAATAATAGGCATTTGCAATTAGATATTTACAGAAAATGTGCCCTTGTTCTGCGTTTTCGGACACAACGTCCCAAAGTTCCTTTTTTGAGTGGTAGGGCGGATGAATAAATGTGTTGTTTGGCGGTTCAAATCCGTCCTGATGAATAGCGCCAAACATACCAACAGCACTCTCAAGTGTCAAGCTGGTGCGAAGACACTCAAAAGCAAATGGCTGGTCAAGGGGAAATTCCATCACAGGGTCCACATAACTTTTTCCAAGATAGCAGCGTCCAAGAAAGTAATAGGCATCTCCATCGCCCATATTGGCGGCTGCGCGGAGCATGGAAAGTGCTTCTTCGCGCCGTTCGGGGTTTCTTTCAAACCATATAATCTGAACCGCATTGTCTACGTGCTCATCAAAAAGTGCTGTCATTTGTTATCATGCCTTTCTTTGCAGTTTTGTATTTTCTAAAAAATTTGTTCCCTTCTATTCTTTATTGTATCATAGGATATCTTAGAATACCATGGAAAAATATAATGCAACCAAATGCAGCAATATGGTATCTAATTTATAGAAATCAAAACGTTTTGAAATTCATATACCAACAATAACCCTTGGGATTTTATGGGTTCTAAGAGGCTGATGTTAGAGCGGAGGAGGAAAATGGATACGAAAAATACATTGGTGAGGCGTGCGAGGCGTGGTGACGCAGAAGCATTTATTGCATTGATTGAGGCGTGTAAAATGTCTCTTCGGCGCGTTGCGCTGAGCTATCTGAAAAGTGAGGAGGATGTTGCAGATGCGATACAGGATACTATTCTTGATGCGTATGAGCACATTGGCAGTTTGAAGAAAGAAGAATATTTTAAGACATGGCTTGTGCGGATATTAATTAACCGCTGCACAAAACAATACCGCATCAACCAGCACAAGGCATATCTGGATGATTACACCGAAGAGGCACAGTGCGATGCAGGGAAGGCAGAAGTGGAATTTCGCGAAATGCTGTCTGCGCTTCCAGATGACAGCAGAGTTATTTTTCAGTTGTATTATGGAGAGCAGTTCACAATCAAAGAAATAGGTGAGATTCTCAATATGAATGAGAATACAATTAAAAGTAAGCTGCGCCGCGGCAAGGAACATTTGCGCGCTGTATTGGAAGGAAAAGCGAACAAGTTTGCCTGATAAACGTTCTTGCATGTTACGGGAATATGGGTTGTAATGAATAAGGAGAAAATTATGATACAGGAGAATGAGTTGAAACAGATTTTAAGCGCTGATTTGAGACCAAGTGTAATAATTGATGCTAAGATAGAGGAAGCATATAACAGGATAAGGAGTACAGAGATTCCATTGACAAGCAACAAAAACCTGCTTGTACGCAGAATTATGGTGGGAATGGGCAGTGTTGCGGCAGTGCTTGCATTGATGGTTACATTCTGTGTTATGAATCCTGTGCTGGCAAGAGAGATACCAATTGTAGGAGGTATTTTTAACAAGCTTTCGGAATTGTTTTCGTTCGGGCAGATTCCAGAGGAGGAAACCATCACGTTGTTTCAGGAGGCGGAAACTACTGCAGTGCACTCGGAAGATGCAGAAGCACAAAGCATGAATGAGGCTGCAACTTATCAAAAGACATCAGGGGATCTTACGATTACCCTGACAGAAGAGTATGCTACAAATCAGGCGCTTTTTATCGGCGTGAATATTAAAAATATACAGGAGTTTCCACAGATGGCTGTTTTTATGGACGGAACGCAGAGCCTGTCCCTGCAGACAGAGGAGCAGTATTCATTTCGTTCTGACAGTGTGCCAGCGTATCGCAGGATTGAGGGGCGGTTTATAGATGCTCATATCTTTGAGGGGATTCTTAGGATTGATTACTCTGAAATTAATGTTGATGACCGAAAATATTTAGAGGCAGTAAAAGATTTAGATGTAAAAAATATGCCTGCTGTTGACAGTGAAAATTATATGCAGTACATGGAAGAGTACGAGATACCGGAAACTTTTTCCATGAAGTTGAACGTTATAAATGTGATTGGGGAGCTTAAAGATCCGTTGCCTTTAGATCAGCAGAAATCAACAGAGGAACTGGATCAGATGAGCGATGAGGAGTGGGAAGCATACATGAAAACACTGCCCCAGGAATGGTATGATTATCCCAATAAATATCAAAATTGGTGGCAGGAAGGGAGCTGGGCTTTTGATCTCACAATCACAAAGAAAGACAGCGTTTCCCGCGTGATTGAAGTCAATCAGATAAATAATGATGGTATTGGCGTCAAGAGTATTGAGCTGTCCTCTGTAGAGATGACATTAAATACCGTGGAAAGAGATGATACGATTGCAGTTGCTTTAGATGCAGATGGCAATAAAATAGAGCCTGGCAGCAGCAACGTTTATGAACTTGCAATTGCAGGACACGATATTTCCAAAGTATATATCTATATTTGTGACTGGGATGCCTATATGAATGAAATAAAAGGGTATGGCATTTCGGGCGGACAGCATGACAGAAGTTTTCAGGAATTACTGGAAGAACGAGCGCTGTTTAAGACGGTTGTTTCTACTTGTCTGGAATGATCATTTCTTTTTCATTTACAAAGTTTGCTGATTATGGTAAATTATAGATAATTGAGCAATATAAATAATGAAGAAAGGAATGAAAACAAATGCAGAATAAAGGCAAATATTATATTACAACAGCGATTGCATACACATCAGGCAAACCGCATATTGGAAATAATTATGAAATTGTGCTGGCGGACAGTATTGCCCGCTACAAGCGAAAGGAAGGCTATGATGTCTATTTTCAGACAGGAACGGACGAACACGGACAAAAAATTGAGTTGAAAGCAGCGGAAGCTGGGGTGACTCCCAAAGAATTTGTGGACAAAGTGGCGACTACAATTCAAGGACTCTGCGATATGCTCAACATTGCATATGATAAGTTTATTCGGACTACAGACCCCTGCCATGAGAAGCAAGTACAGAAAATTTTCAAGCGTCTATATAATCAGGGCGATATCTACAAAGGCGCATATGAGGGATTGTACTGTACTCCGTGTGAATCCTTCTGGACAGAATCACAATTAAAAGATGGCAAATGCCCTGACTGTGGACGTGAGGTGAAGCCAGCAAAAGAAGAGGCATACTTTTTTAAGATGAGCAAGTATGCAGATAGACTGATTGAGCATATCAATCAGCACCCAGAATTTATTCAGCCAGTTTCTCGCAAAAATGAGATGATGAACAACTTTTTACTTCCTGGATTACAGGATTTGTGTGTGTCGCGCACCTCGTTTAAATGGGGGATTCCTGTGGATTTTGATGACCGTCATGTTATTTATGTGTGGCTTGATGCGCTCACAAACTATATCACTGGTATTGGTTATGATGCAGATGGAAACAGCACGGAACAGTATCAGAAGCTATGGCCTGCTGATTTGCATTTGATAGGAAAGGATATTATTCGGTTTCATACAATTTACTGGCCAATTTTCTTGATAGCGCTTGGTGAGGAGCTACCGCATCAGGTGTTTGGACACCCGTGGCTTTTGCAGAACAATGATAAGATGAGCAAGTCAAAAGGCAATATTATGTATGCAGATGACTTAGTGGAACTGTTTGGGGTGGATGCAGTTCGCTATTTTGTGTTACATGAAATGCCGTTTGAAAATGATGGGTCCATCACATGGGATTTGATGGTCGAACGGTTGAACTCGGACCTTGCCAATACACTTGGAAATCTTGTAAATAGAACGATTTCTATGAGCAATAAGTATTTTGACGGCATCGTGGAAAATAAAGACGCTGATGATGCGGTTGACGCAGAACTCAAGGCAGTTGCAATAGGCACTTATGATAAGGTTGCGGCAAAAATGGCACAACTTCGCGTTGCAGATGCGCTGACGGAGATTTTCAATTTGTTTAAGCGCTGCAACAAATATATTGATGAGACAGAGCCGTGGGTGCTTGCAAAGGATGCGGCGAAAAAGGACAGGCTTGCAACAGTATTGTACAACCTTGTGGAAGGTATTTCTATTGGAGCGGGATTGCTTGATCCATTTATGCCTGAGACTGCACAGCGGATTATGAGACAGTTAAACAGTGATGTACGCGATTTTGAGTCAACGAAGACTTTTGGCGTGTATGTGTCTGGTACGAAGGTAACGGAGACGCCAGAGATATTGTTTGTGCGCCTTGACCAGAAGGAAATTAATGCAAAAGTAGATGCGCTTGCGGAGAGACAAGCAGCGGAGTCCGGTGCCGTACAGGGGACAGAAAAGGACACAAGTGTCACAAATGATATTGACATTGAACCAAAACTAGAAATCACATATGAGGATTTCACGAAAATGCAGTTTCAGGTAGGTGAAATTCTTTCCTGTGAGGCAGTGCCAAAATCAAAGAAACTTCTGTGCAGTCAAGTAAAAATTGGATCACAGGTAAAACAGATTGTGTCCGGTATCAAGGCATTTTACAGCCCTGAAGAAATGGTTGGCAAGAAAGTGATGGTGCTAGTAAACCTGAAACCTGCAAAACTTGCAGGGGTGTTGTCGGAGGGAATGCTCCTTTGCGCTGAGGATGCAGATGGAAATCTTGCATTGATGACCCCGGAGAAGGAAATGCCATCAGGGGCAGAGATTATGTAAAGACGTGAAACACTTTTCTAAACAGTTGTTTAGCATAGCAAAAAGAGGATTAAAATGGGAAATAATATAGAGGCAATTATATTTGACTTGGATGGAACCATGTGGAATGCGCTGGATGGGATTCATCTGACATGGAATCAGGTAGTGGCAAATCATTCGGACTATAGAAAAGAACCGATTTCCTTTGAGGAGTTGGAAGGCTGTCTGGGGCTTCCTATGACAGAGATAGCAGCGAGATTGTTTCCGAGTACAACGGCAGAACAACAGCAGGCGTTAATGGATGAGTGCTGCGCGAAGGAGAATGATTATCTTGCGGAGCATGGCGGTATTCTTTATCCAAGATTGGAGGAGACATTGCTCAAATTGAAAAAAAGTTATCAGCTTTTTGTGGTGAGCAACTGTCAGCTAGGATATATTGAAAGTTTTATTAAGGCACATAAGCTTGAAAAGTGTTTTGATGACATTGAGTGCTGGGGAAATAATCTGTTGCCAAAGGGTGAGAACAACAAGCTTATTATGGAACGCAATAAAGTAACGAGAGCAGTGTATGTGGGCGATACGGCGGGCGACGAGGAGTCCGCACGAGTGGCAGGAATACCATTTATCTTTGCAAAATATGGATTTGGGGAGGCAAAAGCGCCAGATTATATATTGGATGCGTTCTCAAATCTCCCAGAGCTTATGGATCAGATTGATTCACAGTAATATTGTATTGGGAGACAATAATGATACAAAAAGCCACAAAAAAGGATATAAGGACTTTGGCAGAACTGGCGATTTTGCTGTGGGAGGATTCTTTTATTGATGAATTGATCAATGATTTTTCAGAGATTCTTTCAAAGGAGGACGCTCAGATATTTCTGAAATATGAAAATGATACACCTGTTGGTTTCGCACAGTGTCAATTGCGGCATGATTATGTGGAGGGAACTCAAACAACACCTATTGGATACTTAGAGGGAATCTTTGTTTTGGAAAATTATCGTCACAGAGGTTATGCCAAAGCGCTGTTAAATGCTTCTGAGATGTGGGCAAAAGAAAAAGGGTGCGTAGAATTTGCCAGCGATTGTGAAATGAACAATATTAATAGTTTTCAATTTCACCAGGCAATGCATTTTACGGAAGCAAATCGAATCATTTGTTTCACAAAGAAACTTTAAAAAATAGAGGGACTGTGTAGAATATTGGAGGGTAATGAAAATGAGTACACGAATAGGAATTTTAGGATATGGTAATCTGGGACGCGGCGTTGAGTGTGCAGTACGACAGAATGAGGATATGGAACTTGCAGCAGTATTCACACGCAGAAATCCAGAGTCCGTTTCTATTCTGACAGATACTGCAAAAGTATGTAATATTGCAGATGTGGAAGCATGGAAAGATAAGATTGATGTGATGATTATCTGCGGTGGCAGTGCTACCGATCTTCCCAAACAGACACCAGAGTATGTAAAGTATTTTCATGTGATTGATAGCTTTGATACCCATGCACGCATTCCAGAGCATTTTGAAAAAGTAGATGCCGCTGCAAAAGAAAGTGGACACATTGGCATTATTTCTGTGGGATGGGACCCTGGTATGTTTTCCTTGAATCGTTTATATGCCAATGCGATTTTGCCGGAAGGAAAGGATTATACATTCTGGGGAAAAGGGGTTAGTCAAGGGCATTCTGATGCGATTCGCCGTATTGAAGGCGTAAAAGATGCAAAACAATATACAATTCCAGTGGAATCTGCATTGGAAGCAGCGCGCTCTGGAAATAATCCAGAACTGACCACACGTGAAAAGCACACAAGAGAGTGTTTTGTCGTTTTGGAAGAGGGCGCTAATGCGGCTAAGGTTGAGGAAGAAATTAAGACAATGCCAAACTATTTTGCCGATTATGATACAACGGTGCATTTTATTAGTGAGGAGGAATTACAAGCAAATCACAGCGGGATTCCGCATGGTGGCTTTGTGCTGAGAAGCGGAGTGACTGGTTGGGAGAAAGAACATAAGCATTTGATTGAGTATCGCCTGAAATTAGATTCCAACCCAGAATTTACAGCGAGCGTGCTTGTTGCATATGCAAGAGCGGCATACCGTCTGGCACAAGAGGGACAGAGCGGATGCAAAACTGTTTTTGACATCGCGCCAGCGTATTTGAGCGCGAAGAGTGCGCAGGAGCTAAGGGCTTCCATGTTATAAGGATAACTAGTACATCGTTTTTTAATTCCTCATATACCAAGCACTCGCTATTTGTATCATTGCCGCGTTGTCGTTAGTCAACGATGCCACCGAGTCAACGATGCCACCGCATCGCCTCCTTCCTCCGTCTTGCACTGATACAAATATCAAGCACTTTGTATACGAGGAT
>DEPD01000191.1:0-52702 GCA_002358575.1 Lachnospiraceae bacterium UBA3401
ACTTATACCACCTCCAATTTTGTCAGCTCCACTCCATATAGCCTCCTGCGCAGAATGCTTTCTACCACAGGCAGTGATACGACAATCTTATATTCTAACAATCCTGACAGTCGAAATAGATTCCTTCTTCCAATTTTTTGTCGATTTAGCACAAGTGAGGATACCATTCCATTATCATAGATCTCGCTGCGCTCATGAATACAGTTTAGTTCTGGAAAACTTGGCACCCAGTATATTGGATACTGCTTGCTCTCCTCAGATGTTGGAAAAAGCTGAATACCTTTAAATTCTGTTTCCTTATCGTATAACGCAATCAAATTTTTTAGCCGATCTGACACCATAAAAGTTGGACTTATTAAAATATCACATATTTCCTCTGCCTCATTACCGCTGAAATATGCTACTTTTATCTTATCCAATGCCTCAAAATCTTTTCTTGCCATAGTATAACAGTAGACATTTGGATCCAATCCCATCAGTTCTATTGGATTCTCAACTTTTTTGCTTTGGGATAATTCATAGTATTCCATCTTGTGCCTCCTCGTCTGTCGTCCCCTGAACCAACTTTGCAAAACCGGAATATTCTATTTTGCTATCCACATCTATATCAAGCTTTGAGGCATCACAGTTGATTACAGGACATCCTGTTAAAATACAGTGTTTTAAAGCAACATCGTCAAAGCTGCATTCATGAAACTCTGCTGGTTCAAAATACTGCGGATTTTCTATATTTGGTCCTTCCTCATAAAAGATGCTTTCCATAAACTCTGTCCGGCGAAACACACAATCCGAAAAAATACACCCTGTCATACTTGTAGTTTCCACTTTTACATTCTCAAATGTACAGCCATCAAACATGCAGTCGTTCATGATACAATCTTCAATACTGCTGTCTTTAAAAGTGCTGTCTTTAAAAACGGAATGACTCAAATCCAACTTCTGAAAGTGTTTCTCTTTATAAAGTACTGCTGGGAAATTACGAAACCTTAAATCTGCAGTCCTATCACAATTAAAAATATCTATTGCAGGGCGAATCGCATATATTGTTTTCTGCCAATCCATGTACTCCCCAATCTGTATAAAAAAATGTGGTGCTTTTTCCATTTGGGCAATCAGTCTGAAATCAATCATATCTTCTATAAAATATTTGAACCGCATAGAAAAATAATATAGTAAACTTCTTACTGCACGTAACCGCAGCGTCTCTATCATAGCAGGGCGAATGTAACGGCGTAAACTTTCCTTTGCTGCACGTTCCGATAGATTCTGTGTAAGCTGCTCTAATCCTACTGCCATCCAGTCTGCCGGCAGAACTCCTGTGAGAAAACTGTCCCCAAACACACGTCCTCCTTCCCCATAACTATCTATTCTGTATTTTGGATGTTCTTCTTGAAGAGAACTGTATAAAAATGACAAATCAATTTCAGCCACAGGTAATGCTTGCCCATCCTTTTGGATAAGAATAAGCTGTTCCATGTACTGTTGCAGAACTCCTTTCCACATTTTTGTGATCTTGTCCTTTTGCTGCTCAAAGAGGTCTATTGTGTATTCAGCTACATCTGCAAATATTTCAGGATACACATTCTGTTCAAATATCTGTATGTATGTTTCTCCCATATAGACCTCCTGCTAATTGATCAGTACTTCACTAGCTGCCAGAACCGCACTACTCTTGTTTAAATCAATATATGCCTCTTCTGTACCTATAATAATTTCATTGGAAGCCACAATATCTACTTCACTAGCAGCACTAATACTAACTTTCGTATCAGACATGATACTAATCTCCTTGTCAGAATAAATCTCAACACCTTTTTCATCTGTCAAATTAATATAAATCTTTCCTGATTTTGCTATAATATACATTCCCTCATCCGTAAGCAAAATCTCCTTCCCTCCTGGCGCTTTCCAGCTTTTGTGATGTGGATTCTGGGGGGGACAAGAAAAAACAGAACTAGCTGCAAATGCCTCCCCCTCCTGGCCAGACGGAAAAAATACTCTTACTTCATCGCCTACCTCTGGCATACAGTACCATCCGCTGCCATCACTTGACGAATAGGCTGTAGAAAATGGAAACCACCAGTCACCACCACCGTCGTACTCTTTATCAATATCTGTGACATGAACCTGTACCTTGTCCATATTTACAGCTTTGACAGTTCCCTTCATCATCTTTCCAGAAGCCTTGCTCACAGTCTTTGGAACTGCTATGCCTGCCATACTTCCATTTGACTGCATCAGTTCATAGCTTATATGGAGAATTCCATCTGTGAGCACTGCGCTAATTCCCTTTATTCGTGCTGACTTGCCGTTCATTAATACAGTATCCCCAATAAATGCATACTGATAACTCTGAGCCTGTTGCGCTGCAAAATCTTGTCCCATGGAACCTGAAAGTTTCGCAAGATTATCCACACTGCTTCCATAGGAAAATGCTTTACTCTCAATCTCAACTGTCTTTCGTGACGGGGGTAATCCGACATACAACTGTGGTCTTGGCGCTGCAATATCAGCAACAAGGGGCGCACCCAACTGCGAAGCCATTCGCATAGCAAACTCCCAGTCTGTCTCATTGTATTTCATAATGAGCTGACCTATCGCCTTGTCTGTTACCATCATGTGCAGATCTCCCTTTTCCTGAATGCCATCCGTAATAATCTGACCATATGTATGAGATACCTGCTGATAAGTCTTCTTTTTCTTTGTCACATCAAGAAGTCTGCTTGTTGTATATAGACTTAGTGTCACAATGCTATACTCGTTTTCCTGCCGCAATCCGATATCTTTAACACAGCCACTAAACAGTCTGTCTGGTTGTCCGTCTGCGGTAGTGACAAGATTTAAACGCAGCATTTCATCCACCCGCTGCATCATGTCTTGTGCCTGCTCTGTGTCTACTTCTCCTTCCACAATTGCCACCCCATGCTCATTAGGTCTGTGAATGATCTGTACAGCCGTAATCTTCCTAAATGGAAAACCTTCTACTTTTAGATTTGCATAAGATATTGTTTCCACAATTCTTACCCCCTCTCTTTATTTTTTATTTTCATTGTGATCTTCTTTTATTTGTTCCTCATCTGTAAATCGAAAAGATGTAAGCATTTCCTGTGCAATTGGTCTATATCTTTCCCTATTCCTACAGTTAAAATTGATAAAACCCAGCAAAACTCTGCCATCAAGCGATGTAAAATACATTACGTTATAAATAGACTCTGTAATTGTATGCGAAATCATCTCAATACTTGAGATTGTGTGTTTTTCTGTCTTTTTCACATTTTCTGACAAAATTCTTACTTTTGGTCCTGTCCTCTCCAATGCAAGCCGTGCAATTTTCAAAAAATCTCCCATATATTCCTCTGGAACTTCATTCTGTGTATAATGATAACCTACAGCAAGATCAAGATAGCTGTTTGAATACACCTTATCCGGCTTATTGCCGAGCGGGTAGGAAACTGCTATCTCCTCCGGCGTAAGCTCCTCAAAATCCACAGGCATCCAAATCGCCACTTTTCCATCTAAAAATAGTCTCTCCGCAAAATTCACAGGAACCATATTGACATTTATCTCTCCATCAAAGATAGATTGTTCCTTCTCTTTCTCTATCGTTTCCTGTGAAAATCGTTCCCGTTCAAACTGTTCCAGCAATTCACGCTTTTTCAGTAGTTCCTCATCTAACTCTGACATTTGTATTACCCCCTATCGAATATGTTTTTTATTATGGAAGTTTTCTTATAATTGCTCATTTTCATTAATGATATGGGTCCCATGGCCGATCCTTATCTGCCCATTCCTGCCATAGATATAACTCGTTATCTGGTATCCTTTCCTCTATCCTCTCTACCAGAAAAAAACACCCATCTATCACAAAATATGCTTTTCCATTTCTATCAATAAATAGAAATAATGCATTGCTCCCTTTTTGCTCCCAGCCTTCCAACGACACAATTGCTCCCACACATAGAGGCTCTATCCCCAAAGTTGGCGGCAGTCTTACAGTTGCTAGAAGGTCTTCATAGTCATAGATAAATCCTCCTGGCGTCACCTCAAATGTATTTTCTTCAGTTAACGTAAATTGCCTGCCTATATTATACTTCATACTCTCTTTAATATGCGCTTGCTGCGCCGCTTCCTCTTCTTCCCCCCATTCCCCCTCAAACCAATCTATGCCATAATCAACATACTCTATTACTTCCCATGTGCCTTTAAAAAACTGACAATAAAAATAAGTTTTCTTTGGTCTCCACCATATAGCAAATTCTCTATAAATCCCAGAATGTAATATTCTACGCAAATTTTCATTGCCTGGTTTTAGCGTAGTAATATCTATATTGTTATAAATGTTGCATAGAATACCAGCCACCTTGCCGCAGCGTATGTTGGATATCTCATTCTGTGCAGATAGTTCTGTCTTATCACTGCATCCTGGTATCAACATCAGCACTGATAACAACATTAACAAAATTAACACATTTTTTCCCTTACTTTTTCTTTGTCTTGTAATCCCGTGTAATATCATCATCTTTTTTATAATCTCCAAATAATAACAATTCATATTCATCCATGCGCCTTTTTTCCAACCCTGGCAAATATTTTCCATCTAAATTCTCTACTTCCTCCATCAACACCTCATCAACTTTTTTATAATCCTTATTTGCTACAGCGGCAATTAAAATTGCAATAGACGTTCTTAAATCTCCATATGGTTCTGGATTGTTTTTCTGCTTCTCTTCGTCTACTTGACGCACTACAAGTCCATCACCTCTATTATATTCAAAATCAATGAAAAAAAGCATTTCTCGTTTTGTAAAACCATTTTTATCAATGTTATAATGAAAATCCTCAGAATTTAATTCATCGATTTTTCGTTTTACCTGGGCATATTTTTCATTTAAATCCTTTATTGCCAACTGTTCACCTTCTTGCATACTTAATCCTTGGCTGAAATCCTCGCCTGGTAAAACATCATGTCCCAGTGCAATTGTCTTGCCATTATTATCAAGCACATACCTGCCATTCTCAATTTTATGCTCTTCATACGATTTTAAAAATTCTATGTATTCTGTTGGGAAATCAAAAACATCACTGTCTAAGTTTGCCTTCCCCAGATCAGACTTTTCTATTATTTTGCTGCAAAGTTCTATTGCCGCCTGGACTCTCTCCTTTAGCGCTTTCTGATTCATCTCTTTTTTATTTGAAGCTTTCTCCAATGTCTCTACTGGTACTTCCATCTCTGCAAATGCCGGTTCCATACTAACACTTACTGTCTCTTTTGATACTGCTGCACCTGCCTGTTCTGCGGACTCTGATTCTATTTCCGCGTCCCCTTCAGATTCTGGTGTTTCTACAATACTGATAATCCCGCCAAACTTACATGGGCATACACTGCCCACTGTAAGCGCTGGCGCACCATCAATCATATGTTCCTCATTACAAAACCTCCAAGGCAGCGGCGTATCAAGCTGGCACTTGTTGGAAGCAAAACATTCCTGGAGCGTCACTGCCGCTTTGGTTACAGTCTTAGCTATCGCTTTTCCAGCGCGCTCAAAAAAATTGTCACCAGATTCTGCCTTGTACTTCTCGTCAGCCTGTTTCTTTGCTTCCTCAAAGATCATTTTAGAATTACAGTCTCCAAAATGTGTCAGATTAATCTGAGGAGTATGATCATTTGCATTTAAAAGGGGCTGCCCCTGATAAATTACCCCATGCCCTACATCCGTATTCAGATAATTTTTCATGGTTCCCATAGAACACTCTGCATACATACCATGCAATACATATTTTTTCCCTTCCTCTGCCATATCCTTTCTCCTTTCATTATTTCGTTCCATCAAAAAAGTTCGTCATCCAGCTTTCTGACTCAAACAGAAAGAATTTATCTGGTCCAAGCATAAGCCGTTCCTCATTTCTAAGAACTGGCACCACTACAAATCCCCACCGCTGCTCATCACCAAGCACAAAAAATTTTAACTCTCTATTCACGATAGAATCAAGATCATCCTGAAGAATCTCTCCATGATACTGAGCAAGAATATCCTCTGCATGCACAGCTATAAAATTTTCTGGATTCACACTGTAATTATAAGTATATCGTACTTGGCCGCCGATATCCTTTAAGTGAAGCTGTAATGTCAAATCTGCCATATTCCTTGAAATAAATCCTCGAATATTCTTCCTGTCAAGCCCCTGTATTAATATCTTCTCAGTTCCTGTATGAGTCACTGCTGTCACAATATAAGGAAATACTGCATGTTCATTTGTAATATGAACATCCGCATATCCGAAGCGCTTGTCTTTGATATATTTGATAGCCCCATCCAGACACATTAACTTCAAACCATAATCTTCCGAGGATTTGAACTCTCGCTTTGATGATTGTATCACTCTGCCAGGAATAAATTCTTTGAGTGCTTCCCGAAACAAATCAATTCGACAGGACTGCCCTGTTAACCGCATAATAGAATACTCCTGCAATTCTCCCGTTTCAAAAGCATTTTCTATAAACCGTTTTACAATACCATAAATATCTGCCTGCAACAGTCGATTGAGCATATTTACACTTAGATATATGGTTGGTATATCTTTCATTAGTTGTAGTCTGCCGTTCTCCATAACTGACAATTTAAATCTTTCTGCTTGTATCTGATTCCCCGTTTGACTGCCAAATGCTTTATTGTTCATCGGTAATGATGTGATCGTTATTCCTAATATCTCCTCACCTGCTTCCCTTCCATAGAAAGTCTTTTTTATCTGTTCTGCTATCTGAAAAAGATAATAGAAATTATTTTTTACTGCATAATATTCATTATTACTCTTGTGTTCATATCCACGAAAAGTTGTTGGTATTACCATTCCGGCTTTTTGATATTCATTGTCAAGCATATGATATACCTTTTCAGTACTTTCTGCGTCCACTCTCCGAAAAATATCTTCTCCCATATCCCGTAGAATTTCCTGTGGTTTTACTACACTATCTGCTCCAAGCTCATAAGCCAATGCAATTTTTAGCAACTGCATGATACGATATGTTAGATTATTGCCACCAAAATCTGTATCTCCATTTTCATAGGCTGTGGAAATATCAATGCGATACGCGATTCTCTGATTATCTATTGTAAAGCTACAAGAGGAAAGATCTGTAGTGCCACCACCACAATCTACAATCAGCGCCTTTAATTCTTCGCGATTTTTATACTTATTCTCTTTAATCAATTCAGAGATAGAATTATAAAGAACTGCCACACCTTCATCAAGCATATCCTCTTGCTCAATCTGGTATTCTGGTAGTATCTCTTTATAAAGCCTTATAAATAATCTTTTCTGCTTGACTGGTGCTGAGATGTGCAAATTTTTAAATCGACACTTAAAACGCTGCGTAGCACAGCTAATTACATGCATTAAAAACTCTTTTATAATATCTCTGCGTTTGACAAAGCACCTGTGTCCATCTCTGTCCACAAGTTCTTCCTCTTTGTCTGGATCACTGATCCAACGCTTGATATCATAAAACACACAAAATCCTTCGTCGATATAACTCATACGAAATAATTTATCTGCTTGATGCCCAAATACAAATGTTACTTTTTCTCCGCTAATTTTGGAAACACCCACTACTGATGGAAGAATGGGTGTTTCATATCCGCCCTCTTCATCAGCAAGATATGTAACATAATTAATATCATTTTCCCTAAGAGTATCTTTGACTGGATCTCCTTCTAGTTTCTCAAAATACCCAGAATCAAGATATATACCTGCAGTAGTATTACTGGTTCCAAAGTCTATGGCAAGTGGCATATTTATATCTAACAGTTTTCTTACTTGAAAATCCATGACTGGTACTGCATAAAATTTTAGATGCTCTGGCATCATTCCATCATCAGAATCCTTAGAATAAATACGATACAATAGTTCTGATTGCATTCTATCCATACAATACAGATAATAACTCTTCACCGACGCCTCACTGCATTCCAGTGCATCTGATTTTGTCAAATACAACTGGTCAATACAATCTTTCAACTGCCTTACTTGAAACACTGCACAAATTTTACTTCCATTGACTAATAATGCATTGGTATCTGCTATCTCTGGCCGATATCCTATTGTATAATGATCAAAAAAGTTTACTTCGATATCCTCATACACGACAATTCGAGCACACCCCTTAATAGAATGTGCCATAAACTCAAGTCTTGCAGATGCAAGCAAGTCCTCTATGCGCTCTATCCCTTTTCTATTTCCTCCAGTAATGAAAAGTCCTCGCTTCCGCCCGCGAAATCTCATAATCTGATGTATCAACTCATCCTTGTCTAACGGCGCCTGTATACCATTAATAATCTGTTCGCGCCAGCAAATATCTCTAAGCTGATAGGTGGTCATAAGTTCAAGTTCTTCTCTCATATAATAATGAAGTTCTTCTTTTTTAACATTTTTCTGGTTTAAGGTGTATGTATATCTATTCATCCTGTTTCTTTATACCTTTCCCGTTTTAAACATCTTTTAGTAAACTGCTGTTTCTTCAAACCGCATTGCATCATTCACCCCTACAATGCCAAAGTGATATTTCCAAAATACACGCAAATCATAACCTACTGGCATAAAAAGATCCTTGATTAACAGAAGCTTTTCTTCATTTTCTCGCGTTTTTTTCTCTTTTAAATACAAAAGAAGCTTTTTACTGTCCTTCTTGATTTGATAAAGCACAGCATCAGGATAAATCACATACAATCCCCTGCGAAATTTTTTGAGGGACGATCCTGTCTGAATCTGCCCTAGTAAAAGAGCCGCAACCCTATGCCAGTCTTTTTGCGGAACTGCTTTAAGATGCTGCGCTGCCTCCTGCCAATAACTTCCTTGTCTTAATTCATACAATAATCTCAATATATAAATATCCCTTTTACCAATTCCATGATGTAGCTCTATATAAAGTATTATATGGAGTGCTGCATCGATCAGATATCGATTTAAATCTGGCATTTCCTGAATATCAGGTGCCAAAATTTCTTGAAAAACCTCTGCGAAACGGTATAACAAATTTAACTCTATCACATTATCATTAATTGACGTTTCATTGATACAGGGAAATGCCTGCTCATAAAACGGACTATAGTCTTGGGCCTGAACAAAAAACAAATCCTTTTCATCAATACCTTGTTGCCGTGCCCGCAGCGCTATATCCCACAAATAATTCATATATCTCCTCCTTATGCCAGTTCTCCAATACAAGTATATTCGGGAAAAATTTTTTGTATTTGTGTCACCAGAAAACTCATAATATCCTCATTAAGATAATTGGTATAATCCGCTACCTGAAACTGAAGTACCAAATACTGCCTCCCAGTCCCTGCTCTGATTTCATCTTCTATAAAACTATCCATATTGTAATTAGATGCTCTTGCATTCTCTGGCTCTCGTTCCATTAATTTATAATCTATAAAACGAACCAAATCAGTATATGGATAGGACTCTATCAATCTTGCCATCTCAGCCTTCGTCTTGACGCTCCGTCGATACATTTCTGTAATATCAGCCGTGAAACTTTCTTTACAGCAATTCGAGAGTATTAGATAGCTATATTTATTTCCATATTTGTTCGATTCCGGTCTGTCTACGCAGTATAATCGCCATTCAATCGGCATTTCAATTGGGCAGGTAATGATCAAATCTCCACTGCTGCTACGTCGTATATTCGTTATCTCTGCTTTTGTATCCATTACAAGATACTCACATTCTGATTCTAAGCGATGTGCAAAAATCTGATGTTCATAATTTATCTTATCAATACATGGTTCTGGATAAGTATTTGTCTTTTCTGTTATAGCTCGTAAATTCCAGAGTGGTATCATGTGATAGTGTACACTTTCTGCGAATTCCTCAAAATCGATCACAATTTTTTCAATAACTGTATTTTCCTCAATCTGCTTTATTTCTTCTGAAGAATACAAATATACATCGAGTAGTTTCATTAGATATGCGTCGCATACCGTTGTCCATGGCTGATAGTTTGCTTCGTATATATAATATAGTTCTTTCACCTTCTCAAGATATTCCTCATTTCGCTTTAACACAAAAGTTGCTTTATATTCACGATTCTCTGTTTTGAGAACACCATTAAACTTCCGCTCCTTGCGAATAATCTGATATATCTCCGACGCCGACGCACGCATAAATACCGTATACAGCCTTAACGGGGTTTTCTCTTGCAACGCTTTTGCGACATCACCGCACAATATCTCATGTTCGTTGACGGAATCCTCTATAACAGGGTGCATAAAATGGTCAGTAGGGTCATATTGTGCCTTGTCGGTCAGTGTCATATAGATTGCATAATTACTCCGATCCGAACTACACTCATTCAAGATTTTTTGCTCAAGTTCTTGATAGGAACTCTGTGCATACTCATATATCTTCCGAATCATATTTCCAACAATCTCCTTATAAAGTTCCCTCTCCTGTAAGTTTGGAATCTCCAGCATCCTCTTGTTGATATACGCCTCCATATCAAGCCCTGCATCAAATCCTGTATCACTCCACATTTGGCAATCCCTCCTCTGTTCCAAGCGCTGGTGGAACCGGTTCCGATTCCACTGGTTCCGTTGTCTGGTCTGTTGCTTCTTCCAAATCCGAATCTACATTCTCTTTTGCTTTTGCTGCCTCTTCCTTCTTCATATCCAGAAGCTCCATCTTACGCTCAATTTCCTTTACTTTGTCATCATCTTTCATTCCTGCATAAATATCCCTTGCCAGCAAATAATATTTCTTGGCATCTGTGTATGCTCCGTCTGCCATTGCCTCTGCCGCCTGCGCAGTATAATCCTGCGCCTCCTCCGCCTGTGTCTCCTTCAATGCACACTTTTCCTCTGCTGCTGCAAGTTTCCCCTCGATGACTTCCTTCTGCGCCTCATCCCCCAGCTCCTCATACTTCTGTAACGCACCTACATAGTGTACTTTAGCACTCTCATAATCTCCCTGAGCATAGGCTGTATCCCCCTGAGTTACATAGTTTGCTGCCGAATCTTCCGCTGCAAGCTGCTCTTGGCGTTCCTCCTCCTTAGCTGCCTTTTCCTCTTCCTTGTCCTCATAGAGCTTATCCAGCGCAGACACTGCAGCATCACGTCCTTTGTCAAAGTAAAGACGTGCGGCCTGTGCTCTCGCTTCGAGATATTTTTCCTCTGCCGCATCGTACAATCGCTTCTCGGCAAGCGAATCGCCTAAGTAAATGTAGTCATAGACACTGATATATCCTGCTGTGCGGGCAAGCTGATCATTGATATAGTCCAATCCGAGATTATCCGCATACCTTGCACGAATTGCTGCTTCTCTATATCCAGACTGTGCCTGTGAGTATTCTCCAGTACTCATCAATTCGTCCGCTGCAATCACTGCTTCAATCAGTTTTAGGCAGATTCCTGTCTCTGTCTGCATCTTCTTATCATGTAAGCTTTGTGCAAGATCAGCTGTCTGGTTACAGCACTCCTGTGCGCGCACGTAATTGTTCATCTGAATATACTCAATAGTATCCATATATTTTTTCTGCATATTGGCAATCTTTCCCTGACGCCTTTTTTGAAAAAACAGTACTAGCACAATGACCAATGCAATCACCACCAAAACTACTACGATTGCAATAATAATCTTTTTCATCTTTCGTCTTTTATTGGGATCCTGATAAATTTTATTGACAAATACCACTGCCAATGTATATTTTCGCAAATCTTCTGGCTGCCTTGAAAGTAACAAATCCTCTATATTAGCAACCGTTTCTTCTGGTTTGTCTGTAGCATCTGCAAATACATCTTTTAACTCACCCTCGTCAATATGCTCCCACACATCTCTGGTGTAGAGTGCGATTACATCCGTATTGGTCAACTTAATTTTCTTGGATATGTATGGTGAAAAATTCCTTTCCTGTCCCAGATAAGTATATAGATTATTTCGCTCTTCATGTTGTGCCACCTTGTCCTGCGATATCTTATCTGCCTTTGCAAGATCTACCGCAAGTGACTGGTCTAACGATTGTTCCTTCACAAAACCGTCTCGATACAGCCGCAATCTGATATTCCCCGCCTGTCCATATCGTATGCGAACATAATCTGTAATCACTATAGTAAGCGACGCTTTTAACTTTAATTTGCTCTTTGCTGTGATAAGCGCCTGATTTGCAGCTTTTAGACATCTGCGCAGCGTCTTTTTCTGCATGGAAGGATCTTCTGAAAACGCTGAGACGGCGGCACTCACTGCAAGCCTTGCACTCACTGCCTCAAGTTGATCATCAATCCCATCTGCTATGACATAGCATGCAAATTGATCTAATTCCACATACCCAAAGTAATCAGTATTTTTAATATCATTGCTTGCCTCGGAAGTAAATGCCGTCAAAAATTCCGAATTCTGTTTTCTCATCTTCTGATACCCTCACTCCGTATACCAATTAATATCACACTGGCATTGTCTTTTTCCTCTGCAGGATTGGTATTGACCAACTCTATCAGCTCATACGCCATCTGCTGACAAGCACTATTATTATACAATACCTCTTCAATCACCCTTGTACTCAAACAATCATAAATCCCATCACTCATCAACACAACAATATCATCCTGTTTCAACTTCACAGGCGCATCAAAGATTTCAATATCCTTAAAATCGTCTTTCCCAAGATAATTGTAAAGCCTCTGATCTTCCAGCATACGCAGTGCATCTTGGCGAGATAACTTCCCTTCCTGAAATTTCTGCTCTGCCAATACTGCAACGGTATGACCAACAGATAGCGGAACAAGTGAACCATCACGATAAACACAGATTCTTACATTTCCTGCCACCGCATAGTACAAAAATCCGTCTCTTATCATGATGCATCCTGCACTTGCTCTACCACGACTCTCATCTTCCAACACCTTTACAATCTCTCTATTGGCACAGTGAAACGCTTTTCTAAAATAATACTGTGGATTGTTAAAAGCATTGTAATCCTTAAAAATCTCCACACAAGTATCCACTGCTGTCTTTGCTGCAATCCGCCCGCCAAATTCCCGGCCAGCACCATCCGCAAGTACTGCCATCATTCCAGCCTCTGTTGTGAGTGTATCATATTGATCTTCCTGTACATCTCTTCCCCCGATTGTCATGCAGGCACCTGTATCTAATCCATGTTTTCGCAGTCTGTCATTTCTAAAAAACAATTTCATTAAATCCAGTATTAATATTAGGGCTATCAGCACAATTATTTTTAATGTATGATCCATATTGCTCCTATCTGTGCACCCAAACGCACCTTCTATTCCCTATCATTCTTCATCTGTCTTCTCCCCCCACATAAAGTGATTTCCACAAAATGGAAGAAATGCAAAAACAGATTTACCCAACTCAATCTTATCGTATGGGCTGAGTGGTGTTGGCGTATACACGGCACTTTCATTTAGATATACCAGTCCATTGGAATCTCCTGGCAATAACACAGTTTCCTTTTTCTTTGGGTCAAAAACAATAACAGCGTGATTTCTTCGTGATATCTCATTATCACCTAAAATCTGGATATCCATATCATCGGCACGACCAATAAAATTTTTCCCCTGAATAATCTTGTAATCTTTTCCCTGTCGTGGCCCGGATATACATACAATCCAACCACACACAGGCTTGGTATCCTCCCGAAACAGTTCCTCCTCAATATCAATATCACTCTTTTCAACCTCTTTTTTTTCTTTTGTGGCTGTCTCCACATTGCAATAAGGACAAACTGTCCCATACCGCTTCTTACTAAACATATGACCGTTTTGGCAACGGACTAAATTTGATTCTCCCATATTATTAATATCCTCCATTTTTATCTCGTACTGTATGTATCTATACTATAAGAAGCAAGAACTGCTTCTTATAGTCAGATGCACGGCGCAAAGAGCAGCGCCTTTTATCAGAAGTAAAGAGCTACTTCTGATAAGTTATATAATCTGCAGTCGTGTCAAGGCGATATGAATGATATCTCCCCGTTCCAATCTGCAGGGTTTTCCATATGCAAGCTTGTATTTTCTGCCGTCCGCCTTCTCAATTGAAATTCCATTTTTCTGAGAAACATCCTCTATATACCAGCAATCTCCAGAATAGTTTAATACGGCATGCTCTATGTCAATCATGCTCGCATAAGCAACATGGTCAAGATTTATTGTGACCCGATTTTCTCCAATATCTCGACCGATAACAATGCCATTTTTGCCGTAAATATTCCATGAGGCCGCCTTAGTTCCATCCTCTCCAAGCAAAATCAGTTCTGTTGGAATAGTACTTGGCGGTGTCCATTCTCTTAAAGTGTATTGTTTGTCCTGCTGCCTATCTGGCGCAAATGCCCATATAAAATGAAGTATGGCACAGACTGTCAACATTAAAGCGGCTGGCAGTGCAATATTCGCTCCCCAGATGCTTCTCATGTCCGTCACTAATATTGTCAACATTACAAACAAAATTGCCATGGTACAGTCAATTATCCTTCTTATTTTGTGCGTTTTATTTACCATTCTTTCCTATCCCCTCCCCCTCTCGGTAATACAGTATTTAGCATACTTTTTCATATTCAATTCCTCCTGAAAACCATATTTTTACAATATCCTAATATTAATTTTACTCTTATGGAAATATTTGTCAATTATTTTTATAATTTTGTATTTTTTATCAAATTTATAAATATTTAGCACAATCGAGCAGGGAAGCTTACTTCTCCTACTCGCGCGTCGAATACTCGTCAGCTTTGTTGACAATATTTCTTTGAGTGTTGTGTGCATAAAAAAGGACATCTTTTCCTTGATGTCCTTAAAATAGCTTTACTTATATGACTAATTCTTCCACACTTCCAATCCTGCCCATAGAACTGGATTTAAATCTGTCATTTTCCGCTGCGCCATATTTAATGCCTCGCTCAATAACCTGTCCTCTACCTGCATCTCTTTTAATATTATATCCAATAATAGGTTGGTATGTTTTGTAGAAACATCCCATTTGCAGTATAGAATAAATCGAACATTTTTCCGAAACATAGAATCCCATACACCATTATTACGCTCAATCTTGTCATTTGTGGGAGTTCCTCCACTGCAGGCAATTATGATTGCATTTTCAACTGTAGCAGAGTGCAATGTAATAAATTCATACAAATCAATCTGTTTCTTTTTCGACAGTTCCAGCTTCTTGGCACCATAGTATGGCTTTCCAAATTCCTCTGATACGCCATGCGCAGCAATGACTAAGATTTTTACTGACTCTGAAATCTCGATTTGATCAGATTTATTTCGCTTCAATTCTTTAAAGTCCGAGTATTTACACATTGTTTTTCGGATTTCCTGTAATCCTCCTTTTGTAGAATCAGACATATAAAAAAGATTGCTCCACTGGTTTGACTCTCTTTTGCTGTTTCCTATATTATTATAGTCAATTACTAGCTCAATTTTATTAAAATACTCGACTCCCCACTTTTCATTTGTCCGAATAAAGTTTGGGGTAATATGCCGCAGCTTATAATCTGGCATATAGTATAAAGTATCTTTCAAACCAATCTGATTAACAAGCGGCTGAAACAGCATTTCTGTTAATCTTTCAAACAAAGATACATAAGTTTTACACTGCATTCTCTCCAAATCATAAACATTTTCATCTATATTTTTCTTCAAAGAGCGAAGCAACTCTTCCAATTCACTTAGATTTAATTTTTCGGAACTTATATGATACGTATTTTGTGTTATTAAAATATGAATTAGGTAATCTTCTGCCAAAATATTTCTATAAAATATCTCGCTTTTATTCAATTTGCTTTCTAAAAATACAAATGGATTCCCATCATTCCAGCCAATTAAAGTATAAGTACTCAAAGGCTTATAATTTGGATGATGCTCCTCCAAATACTTTTTAATTTCCAAAAAACGATCTGCAGTTTGTTTATAAATATGGTCACTAACAGATTTCTTTTTGGCATTTCCTAACTGTTCAAATAACAAATAGTATTCTCTTTCTTTTGCTAATAGTGTTTCATCAATGATTACCTTATCATTTCCATTTTTCTGCTCAATAATTGATTTGGGTACCATGTTAATCAGTATCATCCACAATAATTCTTCTGCTTCCATACTTTCATCCAAGAAATCATTCTCCTCGCAACAAAGATACAAAAACCGCCGAATAATTACATCTGCCGGATCTCCCAAAAAAGAACGCTCTAAGTGAAACGATAACCCTCTTAATTTTTCAACTATCTGGAGTGACAAAGCAAGTATTTTCCTAGTGGAATGAAAATCCTTCCATTTCATTAAAATATCCGTAAATCTTATAAGGAAATGATACGCAATATCAATATGATCCATAAGTGTCATAATAATGGAAGGATACAATCGCTGAAGATATATCCCTGCTTTATCCAACTGATTCGTTTTAAAATAAGACGAAATAAGGCTATCATAGAAAATTATTTGATCCAAACTCTCATTCTTTGCCAATAAAACAATATTTACCTCCTGCATCTGATGAATCATTTTCTTAAAATCTTGTGGTTCCAACTTGAGAATCTTCTCATACATTCTAAAAATACAATACAACAATACTTTCGGATAACCCATACAATCAAAATATTTTTCAAACAGTTTCAAATTTGAGAAATCCATACTGTTTTCGAGTGTAGTATTATTTAGATAAAAAAACTGATCAAAAACAAATCCATATTCATGTAAAACAGCAGTTTCTTGTATCTCGATAAGCCTGTCAACAGCAGCGGCAAAAGAGAAAATACCTTCCACTGATGCACCAATTGCCATGCAAGCACCGGCCCAAATCAGCAGACCAAAGCACATATTAATATCTTTGTAAAAATATGTTTCACTCATGCTTGCCTGCCTGAAAAACGTATAAGCAATATCATTTGCAGCCTGGATTTCTCCCTTAGAAATTTTACTTTTTCCCTGCGCAAGCAGAATCAGTAGATACTCATCTGTAGTCATACCTTCCAAATTCAGGGTCATGGAACCTTCATAATTTTCAAAACAATGCTCAAGATTATCTGTGCTCGTTTCATTCACAACAAGTTTTGTTGTTTTTGCATCTCCTTCAAGGCAACCTTTTGCCAACTTTACTAGGCGTTCAATTAATAACCTATTCGATAATTCCAACCACTCGTCATAAGAAAATAATTTGAGAATATAACTGCTCCAGGAATATACCGACTGGGTACTATAAGTCATAATGAGCATGTACTTGAGCAGCTTCTGCGCAAATCCCTGCATGTCGCTCTGTTTTATTTTTTTATCCACTTTTCGGGAATACATTCTGTAATGTATCTCCAATATCTTTTCCGCTGCTATGCAAAAACACTCCTCATAGGATATCTTTACTTTTTCAAAATAGAAAAGGGCATCCTCTGGATGGATTTTGTTAAAGATAATGATACCTATTCTGCTATTGATTTCATCCGCATATTGAGGATAGTTGGTTACCTTTTCTTCAACCCATACATGAATATTATGTAACTGTGATTTGTCCGCAGAAGCAAGGATATAATTAATCTCACACAACACGCTGAAAAACAAATCTCCTGTCATATCGTAGAGCATTTTCCACTGTTGGGCGGACGCTATATAGTCCTCTGTCCACGTATAATAATTGGCAAGATGCTGTACCAAAACAGGGTCATATGGATTAATCTCCAATCCTTTTTTAATCCAATAGAACTGCTCCTCCTTATTCTCACTGTCTCGTAATGAATACACAATAGAGTTCACAAGATTTGGATAGTATTTGTCTTTCGCATAAATTTTTTTGAAAATTGTATAGGCAGCTCTCGTTTTTCCAGTAATATTATATAATTCTGCCAGCAAAAATTGAAAAAAAAGGTCTGTATCCTCTGATAATAGTTTCAGTTCTAAAATTGCATGAAAATAATCATTTCGAGATAAGTAAAAATACGTCTTCAAAATTGTAAAATTATCCTGAGATAGTTTGTTTTCCTGTTCTAAAATCTGTTCATATGTGATGTCACCGTTAAAAATTAAAACTAAAAGTTTATCAAATAACTTTTTGTCCTGAGTAAATGCATTAATAGATCTCGTTTGGTCAAATAAAACATCAAAACTTATCCCATTCTTGCAAAACGAAGATATTTTCTGTCTTGCTTCATCCATCACATTATCAACAATATACACAGTCAATAAAAAGGAGTTCTTTTCTTTTAATAGCTCATACAAGTTACTGATTTTATTGATTAACAGCTCCCAATTAATCACATCACTTGTCCCCAGATTAAAATTACATTTCATTAATGTTATGTTAATTTCGCTGTTATTAAAAAACTCGACCAACCTTTCCATGCCAATCACAATTATAAATTTTTCTGTTGCGTTCTGCTCAATATAAGTATTTAAATAGGCAAAGCTTAATTGCGGTTCCTCCACTATAATAATCCTTTTCAGCATCATTTCCAAGTCATCTGGCTGCATATAATCCAACGCGTGCCTGACCTTTTCCAAACATACGTTTAAACTAATACTCCCTATATCATAATTAATAAGATGTATTTCTTGATAATTTTTGATTTGTATCAAAATACACAAAAGCTCAGACAAAGAATCCTCATTAAAATTCTCACCAACATATAATAGTTTCCTTAAATCTTCCAGACAAGGAATTGCTAATTCGGAAAAAACTTCAAGCATCAGTTCCTGATCGAAAGCATACAAACCTGCAAACTGCGAAAACAAGATATTCCACAAACTAAAAATAGATTGAACCTTTTTATTGAAATAGATACAAATCTTATTTAAAAGTTTCTCCAACTGCCCTGCTTCCATTACTCCTATTCTCTCATCAAAATGATAAAGCGCAATCACCTTTCTAATTCCTGATGGAAGATTCACCAATAAATTTCTGCTGGTAATCTGCGTTAAGTCTGTTATCCCGTTTATGTTTTTCTGGTAATACAATATAATTACTAGACAAAAACGCATTTTGTCATATTCTTTTAGACGTAAAATAAATGCTTCTTTCTCTTCTGTGGTCACAATTATTCCCCCTGATAGAATTTTTACTCACATTCTTCTTCAACAATCTCTTCCGTATCCTGAGTTTTTATTACCAGTACCTCCCTCACTCCGTTTTCCGTCTTATAAAGCTGCATCCATAAATCAGTTATTAATTGATAACCTTGATACTGTAAAATTTTCCCGTTTCGTAATGTACATTTAACTTTCTTATTAACTTGAAAAAATTACAAGCAAGACCATTTTTTAATATCCATCTAAAGAATTAATTCATTCGGATTATTTTCAATCATACTTGTGCTCCTAATTCACTTTTTGTCCCATTATATTTTTACACATATACACTTTTGCAGACTTTTTATATTCTAATCTAATTTAACTCATAAATTAAGTATATCGCATATTTCTGTAAATTGTCCAGTTCCTACTTCTTAACCCCCATAAATTTCTCAAAAAACGCCGTCGTATCCAGCGGATTTCCTTTTTTGTTTGGATTTAACTTATCCTCGTTTACAACATCATGGCTGTCTGGGTTGAAACCAAAAAACTGTTCAAACGTTTTGTGAATATTTGCAAAATCCATCTCTGGACTGACATTCGGATTTCGCTTTCTGGTCTCCTCACTTTTACCAGATTCTGTTTTCCTTCTATTGTCCGTTTTGTATTCCCTGTCATATTTGCTTCGTTTTGTGGGATTCGACAAAGTATCATATGCCTCATTGATCTGTCGGAAACGCTCCTCACACTCTTTGTTTCCTGGATGTGTATCTGGATGATAGCGCTTGGCAAGTTTCCTGTATGCACTTTTTAGTTCACTCTCTGTCGCTGTCCGTGGTACACCGAGTACCTTATAAAAATCTTCCATTCTTGTTCCTCCGTTCCTATGCCATTCCAAAAAACTCCATGTTTTGTAAAGCCTTTTGGAATAACCCCTGCCACAACCAGGTACTAAAATCATTTATAAAAAGGCACGTCTTTACGACGTGCCTTCTGACTGAAAAAGGTTAGCCACCAATATATCCGCCTTCTACTGTCACAAGATTCAATTTGTCCTTTTTCTGCTTAATAACAATCTTAAAGGTTCCTACACCGTCAGAATTACCATAATTCTCCTTGTAGTCTACGACAAAAGCTCTAGGGAATGTATACTTCCTCTCCACAAGACCAGCTTCGACAATCTCTACCGTAACCTGACGGTAAGCTGCTGCCTCCTCTGCTGGAACCATGGACCACAGACCAAGCTGTCTGGTGCTGTCAAACGGATCTCCATCTGTAGCTACCAAAATCTTGCCTGATATTTCCAGAGAACATCCCACATCCTTTGTCCTTGCATTGGAATCCAAAGGAATCTCAGTCTGGAATTTAACCTTCTGCACACACTCCTGTGAAACCTCGAAGCTCTCGGCTCCGTCTACATTTACCTTCAATGACATGTCCTACCCCTCCTTTACTGGCTAAATCCGCCTTCGATTGTTGTCTTGTCTGTCAGATCCTTCTTCTGCTTTACATGCAGATAGAAAGTACCTACACCAGACTCATCATCCTGCTCCTCACTATACTCCATCACAAATGCATTTGGCAGTGTGATCTGGCGCACGATCTGACCTGCTGCCACCACATCAATCTGTACCTTTCTGTAGGAATCAGCAGAATCACTTGGAACTACACTCCACTTCGCAAGGTTGATTGTAGAATCCTGTGCCTCTGCACCAAGGGAAAACAGCATCTTTCCCCAGATTTTGACAGCAGCACCGTTGTCATTTGCCCTTGCATTGGAATCCACCGGTATTTCTGAGCAGAACTCTACATTTGTGATGCATTTCTCACTCAGGTTCACAGGACCGGAACCATCAATTGTTACTCTAAAGCCCATCTTTTTTTACCTCCATTCTTTTTTTGTTTGTAGATTGTTAAGATCAATTTGAAGTCAATCTGTTGATTTGAACCTCCAAATTTCTCGGGCTACCGTTGAATGATATGGTCAGCTCGCAGATGCCATTCACATCATCAATGACATAATCGAGACTGTCCCCCTCTGTCACAACTGCATTGATGCAGTCCTTCTTTGCAAGCCACTTGCTCTTTTGACTCTGTGGGTTGTTTGAGAAAAAATTCTTGATATTATCCTCTTTAAAATCACTTGTCACAAAACGCAGAATTCGTTCAATATAGGTCGTCACCTGTGTCTTATAGACAGGTTCATAAGTTGCCATCTCCGTATCGTACATTAGATTTCTTGCCTTGTACACTGAGATATTGGTAATCTTCTCTCCGTTTAAGGAAGCATTTTCGGAAGCAAAGATCCATCCGAAATTCTTCCTGTTGATTTGTGACTTGATATTATTGGTAAAGCCTGTAATTTCCTTAGGCATTGTTGTATACGCAACGAGCGAGTTGTTACCCGCCTCTATATCAAACCGAACACCTGGAAGTTCCATCGCTGTCGGTATACGCATCTTTGAAAAATGATCTTTCAGAAATTCAGGACATTGGCACGCCGCACGAAATCCTGCCGCAATATATGCACCATTGATATACAATCCTTCTATCCACAGACGCATAATATCTTCCTTGGCATCAGAAAGTCCAACGCTGTTATTCTCTGAAATTGTCATTTTTCTGTCCAGAATTACCCCAGATTTATTCTTGGGTATCACAGTAAAGTTTGGCAAAACAGGGATTGCAAACTCACTGTATGGTTTCCCTGTCAGCGGCGCACATTTCTCAATCGCCTTCTCCACACCCTCAGCGGCAATGGCATTGAATGTCGTTTCTTCCCTATTTTCAAAGGAGAAGAATGTTTCTACTCTGTAGTCCTTAAACACGTCTAGAAGTGTTCCTAGCGTCTCGATGCTGTTGACATCCTCACTAATTTTCTTAATATTTCCCCGAAACCGCTCTCGCTGTATCTTGTTCGATACATTCTGACTCCATGACAAATTTGGATAAATCGCATACCAAATCGTCTCATTGAAATTGTTTTTGCTGTTTGCTGTGTTCAAGTAAGCGATAAGCCGCGGCAAATTAGATGCTTTTGCCAGCATTTCTGGAGAAATGTTCGCTACCAGCATTGTTGGACACATTCCCTTTGACTTTGTCTTATATTGGTCAAAAAACATACGAATTCCCAATAATTTCTCTAGTAGTGGTTTCACAACTTTAATAAAGTTGTCCTTGGAAGTTTTATAAAATTCAAGGTAGCTGTTGTAATTGGCAACCTCTGTCTCCATATCCACTTCTGTGCGAACTGTCGATAACGGACAAAATGTATGTACGACTAAACCTTCTATATATTCATTTGAATCTTCCTGATTCATATAACGATAATCTTTTCTGATTTCCTCAATCAGCTCTGTATTTACTGCGTCATCAAGAGTAGCCAATGCTGTCGTATCCGCATCCTGCGCTTCCAGCACCTTCAATTCACCATTATCTCCTAATGCAAGATAACCTGGAACGATTGCTTCTCCCTTGTTTTGCTGTTCCCCTGTTCCGAGCAGCAGACGCGTCTTAATATCCTCAATTGCAAGAGGAAGCATTGCCATAATATTATTATAATTTTGGCTGGCATCTTCAAACAGCATATTCAGCTTATCACCAATATCGAGCTTTAACGGATCGCCATCCTCAAGCGCAGAAAATTTTTTATAATTATATTGGATTTCTTTTCGCACTTGTTTGATATCTTCCATAACTTTTTTAGGCGATATCATCTCTAGCATTTTCTCGAAATTAAATTCAACATTGAGCATCCCCAATGTCTTTCTCGACTGCATTACAGACAGGACAGTTTTCTGAAAACTCTCATATTCATTAATATTGATGGGTGTCAACATATTCTCAGGAATATTTTCAGGCTTCGTGAGGGTATACTTTACTGATTGGCTGTTTGCATCAAAGAATGACCACACAGTAGGCTTAAACTTCTTTTCCATCTCCTCATAACTGCGGCACTCCAAAAACTGGTTGATCTCTTTCATCTTGTCATCATCAAGGCTGTCAATTCCCTTGACATCTCCAATTAAGGTTAATAGATCCATCTGTTCAGGATTGATGACATCCAGCAGCAGTGTCCTGTTTGTTTGGCTTATTATCTCCATTCTTCCAGCTCCTTTTCTTTTTCTCTTTTATCTTCATCTGTCACACTAATGTATGCCAGACAACTTTACATCCTTATAATGAAATGCCAGCTCACTGATCTCATCCTCAAATGTAATATCCACTTTGGAATCCATTGACAACTGATAACTCCTTGTCTTTAGTAAAATTTCTCTGTTTTTCATAATAGTACAATCAGAATTATTTGTAAGAACGAGCGTTCTTCCACCTCCCGCTTTCAGATAAATTGTCTCTGCACCCGGAAAGCGTTCCTTGACACCACAGCTATCGAGCACCTCATACATTGAAATCACTTTACCTGCTGGCAAACGAAATAAATCGTATGACAATGGAGGAATATCATAACCAGAGCGCGTACGTGTAACGTAAATATTTAGCTTGCCAACATAACTGTATTTACTTGGTTCTGGCTTTGCATCTGGTGGTAGCGGAATAGGTTTTTGCCGCTTTTTCTTCCAAAGTATAATTAAAACAATAATTATGACAACAATCAACACAAAACATGCTATAAATATCCCAATCAAAAGATATGGCGGTTCCGGCTCTGGCTCTTGCGCTGGTATCATGGGCGATGCTTCCAATCCCACCACAAGTCTATTGTCACCGATTGCATTCACTTTCAATTTAGAATAGTCAAACTGAACAGTAAGCTTGCTTGCTTCTGTTACTTCCTCCTGCATTGTCAAGCTGCCCTTGTCCAAAAAAAGATTCTCCATCCTCTCATCACTATCGCTTGTTATCACTATTGGAATGCTGCTGTGATCAAAATAGGTATTTTCCCACAAATGCACTGTCGGGTTTGCTACACTGGCAAAACTATATGTAATATGGGCGGTGCGGTCATAAGGATGTTCCGTGAATGGGTCTGCATCCTGCGGTTCAGTGTCCATGTATTCAACAGATACATCTGGCGTCACATAATACTCTGGTATGGCATTGACCCAGACCCGGCTCCCTGCTTCCCCCTCAAAGCTAACCTCTAGCTGATCCTCTGTCGGATTGTCGATTTCAATCACCGCATACCGACTTCCATTTACCTGTGATGCACTCTCTGCCTGAAGACTGACTTTCAAGTTTTTCACAGGCTTTTCACAGGTGATAAGAATCCGAATCTTATCTGCATAAGTATATGGAAGTGCTGCGGAAATGCTCTCCGCCGTACCGTCAGCATCCACTATAGCAAGTGTGGATTGCTTCACACCAAATTTGTCTCTTCGTATTGTATCAACAGCATCCTGTATCCCCTGCGCCTTCTCCTCAAAAAATATACCGCCACCTGTCTCCTCCGCCACAGAAAAAATCAAGCTGTTTGTGTCTGCCATCTCACTACCCAGTCCAATCACATGTACCGTAATCCCCTTATTCACAGCCTCTTGTATTGCTTCTTTATATTGAACAACAGCTTCTTCTGTGCTTGTCTTATTCTCCAACAGGATTTCTCCATCGGAAAGCATAACAATATATTTCTCCTGTGCATCATCCTCTGCCAATAGGCGGATTGCACTCGAAAGTCCCTCCCCAGCATCACTATATCCTTCATATTTGAGTTGTAACGCCTGCTCTGCTACCATTTTCCGGCTAACTCCCGCCACTGGAGCTTGCAGAACCCCAACCTGTGCACTGTACGCAACCAATCCTGCCTTGTAATCTGACGGCAGAGAATAAATAAACTGCGAAATACTATCAACTGCAAGTCTATCTGGATCATTTGACTTCATACTACCACTTGTATCAATTACAAAGATAACTGATTTGTCTGCCAAAATTGGTTCTTCTGCAAACGCAACATTAGAAAATATCATACATAGCATCAAACAGCTCAATGCTGTCCATATCTTTTTCATAATTTACCTCATTTCTGTATGGTCAATTATTTCAAAACCTAATTTTCAATGTAAGAAAGAATTCTTTTAAAATAATTGTAACATTATGGAGAAATTTGTCAATTATTTTTTTAATTTTGTATTTGAAAAATAAATATATTTTTATTAAAAACTTTCTATTGATTTTTATAATTTGATAGTATAGAATAATTATAGTAACAAAAAGATTTTGTCGTTTTACAGGAAGGTGTATCGTATGACGAAATATCTAAATTCTAAAGAATATAACATTTTAGATACAATACTGCACTCTGAAGAACCTTTAAGTGTTACTCAGATTTTGAAGGTTCATCCTGACCTTACCAGTAATATTGTACAGCCTGCAATTCGGAAATTGCTTAAACTTGAACTGATTGAAGTAGCTGAAATTGCTGTGGACGGCAACATTTTCTCGAGACGTTTCAAACTGGCTCCAACTGCGTCAGAAGCGATTCAGAAAATGTTCGTAGACGACTATCTTCAGTTTAGTAGATTAGTGTCCAGCCAATCCCTGCTCAGTGCTATGATGCAGGCGGATGACAATCCAGAAAAAGCGATGCAGGAAATTGCAGAGATGGAAAAACTGCTTCAGGAATATAAAGAGAGAAATTATCACCCCAGAGAAAATAAATCATAATAGAGGTCTTTATGCTTCACTTTTCGTTTTCAACTGTGCTGATGGCATTTCTGGCAAGTACTGCAGCCGCTGTGTTAATCTCTATAATCTTTTCACACAAAACCACAGTGGTCTGCATAGGATATAAGATTCTTATATTTCTTGTCGGAATTGTTTTTGTTCGTTTGCTCTTTCCGTTTGAACTTCCATTTACTATCAGCATATTTCTTCCCCAATCACTTTCAAAAATTATTTCCTACATTCGTCAGTCCCAAATTCCTATATTTAAAACACATATATCATTGTGGGATCTTTTTGAGGTGGTCTGGATTATTGGTATATTCGTAAACCTTTTTCGATATGCCCTTTCTTATCAGCGGGCGCAAAATTATATATTAAAATATGGACAGGACAAAACCACAGATCCCCGATATCAAACTATATTGGATCAGATTTGTAAGCAGTGTAACAGAAACAATTTATTCCATGTGGTGGAACTGCCTTACTTAAATATACCTCTTATTTTTGGTTGGAAACATCCTTGTATTATCCTTCCAGAAAATATGGACATTCCACTGGACAAGCTCTACTATGTACTCTATCACGAAGTAATGCATCATTTACACTACAGTTTTCCAATCAAAAATGTCATATGTCTGTTAGCCAGTATTTATTGGTGGAATCCTGCATGTATTGTACTGTATCAATTTTCCAATACTTTGATGGAAATGCATATAGACGCAAAGATCACACAAAACAATATTGAGATAACAGAACAATATGCTGCGTGTCTGTTATACATGAAACATGCATCTACAAAGCTCTTAGTTCAGCCGCCTTCCTATCTCAAAGGACATACACTTTCCTTTGCGCAGTCAAAAAACAATGATTTTAAAAAACGGATTTGGCTACTGTTACAGGAAACAAAGACATGGAAGAAGATTTTAGCGAATATTGTATTAACAGTGCTTATTTTATGTATTTCTGCTGCATCATATATGTTCATTTTTGAAGCACATTATTATCCCCCATCTTTTAACAAATTTTATAGTACACCAACTAAAGATAATTCTTACTTCATTATTAATGATACTTGTGGCTATGATTTATATATTAATGATACATATATTGAAACAATTATAGATATAAAATTTTATTCTACAGGAATAAAAATATATAATAAAAAAGGAGAAATAATCGATGAAACTGAATAAAAAAATAATTTCCACTGCTGCAACATTGTCTTTAGCAGCATCTATTTTGCTGCCACCGCAAATTGTATCTGCTGCCAGTCCAACAGCACCTATATGCTTATCTGATACAACAATCTCACCATTAGCTGACAGCATAGAATGGGTTTACTATACAGCAGAGGACGGAAAAATCTATAAGCGTCTCTATAACTATTCCACTAGAGACTGGATTGGTGAATGGATTTATGTTCGCGGCTAAAAATCATAAAAAATTAGCCTTGCAGTTGGAATTATAGACATACACGATTATAAAAAGTCATTTTTCGACAAATCTTGTAAAAATATATAATTATTTCTACAAAAAATAGTGAATGTTTAGGAACTGATTTGATTGCAGAATATCAGTTTTGAACACAAAAAGCGTATGGATTTTATTCTATACGCTTTTTGTGTTCAAAAAAGATTTATATTGATTTTATATCTGCAAAAAGCTATAATGTAGACGATAAAGAAAATACGATGAAAACTACGAAAGAGGGGGAATTTTAAATGGAATCGTATTTCATGTTTAAAAATCTGGCTATTATTATTGTCGCCGCAAAAGTATGCGGAATTGCAGCCAGAAAATGTAAAGCACCACAGGTAGTAGGGGAAATCATTGCAGGACTATTAATTGGCCCAAGCTTGTTAGGCTGGGTGGAGCAATCAGACTTTCTCATACAGCTTGCCGAGATTGGCGTAGTATTGTTGATGTTCTCCGCCGGACTAGAAACTGACTTAAAAGATTTGATGAAAACAGGACCGATTGCCGCGCTGATTGCCTGTGCTGGCGTATTTATTCCGTTAATATGCGGTGCGCTGCTCTATATGGCATTTTATGGTTTTGCACCATGGGGGTCCGAAGAGTTTTACAAGGCAGTTTTTGTAGGTACGATACTAACTGCAACTTCTGTGAGTATCACTGTAGAGTCGTTAAAGGAAATGGGAAAATTAAAAGGACGGGTCGGCACCACTATATTAAGCGCCGCAATTATTGACGATATTATTGGTATCATTGTGCTAACCTTTGTGATAGGTTTTAAAAGTCCAGATTCCAAACCGACAACAGTTCTGGTCAACACTGTTCTATTTTTTATATTTGCTATCGTAATTGGATTTATTTTCTATAAACTTTTTCAATATATCGATAACAAATACCCACATACAAGACGCATTCCAATTTTAGGACTGGCGCTCTGCCTTGCTATGGCATACATCGCGGAAAAATATTTTGGTATTGCAGACATTACAGGAGCTTACGTGGCTGGAATTATTCTCTGCTCCATTCGCGATTCCAAGTACATTGCAGAAAAAATGGACACAAATTCCTATATGTTGTTCGGTCCTGTCTTTTTTGCAAGTATTGGTCTGAAGACCAATGTAGAAAGTGTAAATATGAGTATCCTAATATTTTCTATCGCATTTGTCGTTGTGGGGTTAATCTCAAAAGTCATAGGCTGCGGAATAGCAGCTCGCCTGTGTAAATTTAGAGGAATTGATTCTCTGAAAATCGGTGTTGGAATGATGACGCGAGGAGAAGTTGCTCTGATTGTGGCACAAAAAGGATTGACAGCAGGTTTGCTAACTCCTGTATACTTTACATCTGTAATCTTTTTAATTATTGTATCGTCCATATCAACGCCAATCATTTTGAAAATATTATATTCTAAAGATGCTGCTTCCCCGACATAGTCGGGGAAGTACATACATAATTTATTTTCCTTCATTTATATTTACAAGACGCATACTTTCCATATCAATTCTTCTATAAAAACAATTGTTTGCCACTCCCTGATAGGAAGTATGGCAAATGTTTCCTTTTAGTGGTCTTACTTTATACACCAGTGAATTTTGCTCACAATTGACCAAAATCTCTGTCAACTCAAACTCATTCCCTGATGTTTTTCCTTTATACCACAGTTCATTTCTTGAGGTACTCCATAACACTAACCTGCGCAATCGAATGGATTCTAGCATCGCCTGTTCATTTGTATATGCCACAAGAATCACTTCCTTGGTATCCATATTTTGAATTGCAACAGGAATAACTTCCTGCCCTGTCATCTTTGTAATTTTGTTAAAATCAAGTTTTAACTCGTTTGTTTCTTCTATATATCCCATTAAAATTTTCCTTTCTAAGGAAATAAACATCATGTGGCCTTTGCTATGAAAATGGCTTGATGCATCTTAGCCATTACGCTTTCTTACGTGGCTTGTAAAGCCATAATTTGCAGCGTAGTGCAAAGTCCTAGTCTGAACTGTAACTTTCACTTTCATAATAACTGCAAAAGCGGAGCTTGTCACCAAACTCCGCCACACAAACCAACTATTTCATCAGTTCTTTTACCTTAGCTTTCTTACCAACGCGATCTCTTAAATAGTACAACTTAGCACGTCTAACTTTACCAGCTCTTACAAGCTCAACTTTCTCGACATTTGGAGAATGCATCGGCCAAGTCTTCTCTACACCGACACCATTAGAAATCTTTCTGACTGTAAAAGTCATTCTATTGCTGCCGCCCTGAATCTTTAATACAGTACCCTCAAAAATCTGGATTCTCTCGCGATTACCCTCTTTGATTTTACCATGCACACGCACAGTATCACCAACTTTAAAGTTGTCAACATTTTCCTTTAACTGTTCTTTCTCAATTTCTCTGATAATTTCGTTCATTTGCTCTGCCTCCTTATTTTTTCGACGTTCTTAATACTTCTATATTATAAACATTCCTTATATAACTTGTACCAGAGGACCATCTCTTTATTCGCAACAGTAGTAATTTACCATAAATCTGGCTTAAATGCAAGTAGATTTTTCTATTTTCGCCCTTTTTTTGGTGGCTGAGGTGGATTCGCTTCCAAATATGCCGCATATAATTCTGGTCGTCGCTCCTTTGTCCTTTCGAGGGACTGTTCCAAACGCCATCTTTCTATATTGGCATGATGACCACTCAAAAGTACTTCTGGCACTTTTTTCTCATGCCAGATTTCCGGTCTGGAATACTGTGGATACTCCAGAAGACCATTTGCATGGGACTCTGTCTGCGCAGATTCTGCATTACTCAAAACCCCTGGCACAAGCCTTGACACTGCATCAATTATGACCATTGCTGGCAGTTCTCCTCCTGTAAGCACATAATCCCCAATGGATATATAATCCGTTACTATCTCTTTTAGAACCCGCTCATCAATCCCCTCATAATGTCCGCATAAAAAAATTAAGTCCTCTTCCTGTGCTAACTCTACTGCCTTTTTTTGATGAAACACCTCTCCCTGCGGCGTTACATAGATTACCCTTGTCTTTGATACATTTTCAGATAATTTTTCCTGCGCTACACTTCTTCGCCGGATAATAGTATCATTCAATACCTTCCAACAATCATAGACAGGTTGTGCCTGCATCAACATGCCTGCGCCGCCGCCATATGTGTAATCATCTACTTTTTTATGTTTATCCAATGTATAGTCTCGTATATTTACCGCCTCTATAGAGATGCACCCTTTTTCCTCCGCTCGTCCTATAATACTAGTACGCAGCCCCTCAAGCACCATCTCTGGAAACAGTGTCATAATATGAAAATGCATAAGTTTCTCCTAATCCAAAAGTCCATCCATAATGTGTACTTTCATTTCTCTGCCTTCCATATCCACGTCAAGAATACACTGTTTAATAGCTGGAAACAGTACTTCCCGACCGTCTTCAAATTTGACTTCATACACATCATTTGCGCCTGTCTCAATCACATTTGTCAGAATGCCAAGATACTGATCTTTCTCATCATACACAGCCATATCAATTAAATCCGCAATGAAATACTCATCCTGTCCAAGTTTTACTGCATTCTCTCTTGTCACTAGAAGGGGCTTTCCCTTATATTTTTGTATGTCATTGATATTGTCAAAACCTTTAAATTTTAAAATCACGAATTGTTTAAAAAACTTAACACTTTCTATTTCAAGGGTTATCTGCTCTTTTCCAGTGTCCAAGATGACTTCTTTCAATTTCTTAAAACGCTTTACGTCACTTGTCGTCGGAAATACCTTTACCTCCCCATGAATACCATGCGGCTGCGTGATGGCCCCTACCTGTAATAAATCCTCCATTTTCTTCTCCAATCAAACGATTTTCTCCCTACTCACACGCCGCCGATGCGCCACTTTTAGTGGCATATTTTCTTTGCGTCGGCGTGTGCAATCGAGTAGAGAAGATTCACCTTCTCCTACTCGCGTGCCAGACACGGGCAGCTTTAAGCTGCATATTTCCTTTCCGCGTCCGTGTGCATAATAAAAAGGTGTTCCTCCGAACACCTTCTATGAGCTTACACAATCTCAACATCCACCTTAAGATTATCCTTGGAAGATGCCGCTTTCACAACAGAGCGGATTGCTTTTGCAATTCTGCCCTGCTTGCCAATCACTTTCCCCATATCGGCCGGTGCTACATGAAGTTCTACAGTGATATTTTTACCCTCTGTCTTCTCTGTAACGACTACCTCATCAGGGTTGTCCACTAAAGCCTTCGCGATAACCTCGACTAACTCCTTCATCATTCACCCCTCCATGAGTGTTCGATCCATCCTATTTTTCAATCCCTGCTGCTTTGAAAATCTTTGATACCACCTCTGTAGGCTGTGCACCATTTGACAACCATTTCTTTGCTAACTCCTCATTTACCTTAAATTCGCTAGGATCTGTGTTTGGATTGTATGTTCCAATCTCCTCAATGCACTTTCCATCTCTGGGTGATCTCGAATCCGCTACAATGATTCTATAGATAGGAGCTTTCTTCTGACCCATTCTTCTTAATCTGATTTTTACTGCCATTTTTCTTCACCTCATAAATCTTTCATTTTATTAAAATAATAATGTATTAAAAAGGAAGTTTAAACCTTCCCTTTTTACCGCTAAAGCCTCCCATCATTCCCGGAAGCTGCTTCATCATTTTTTGAGACTGCTCAAACTGCTTGATGAAACGATTTACAACTGCAATGTCCACACCAGCACCTTTCGCAATTCTGTGCTTACGGCTTGGATTTAACAGTTTTGGGTCCTTGCGTTCTGCCGGAGTCATAGACAATACAATTGCTTCCATGTGTGCAAGCTGCTTGTCATCCACTGCCGCCTCAATATCACTTGCCTTGAGTCCCATACCAGGCATCATGCCAAGGATACTTGACAGACCGCCAAGCTTTTTCATTTGATTCATACTTTCCAAGTAATCTTCAAAGTCAAATTTCCCTTTTTTTAGACGCGAAGCCATTTCCTTTTCTTTCTCCGCATCCATTTCAAGATTTGCCTCTGCAACCTTGTCAATCAGCGTAAGGACATCTCCCATTCCCAAGATACGATTTGCCATTCTGTCAGGATAAAACTGCTCGATATCTGTCAGTTTTTCACCGGTACTCACAAATAAAATCGGCTTACTGGTAACTGCTCTTACAGACAGCGCTGCCCCTCCTCGCGTATCACCATCCATTTTTGAGAGAATCACTCCGCTCACGCCTACTTTTTCATCAAATTCTTTCGCTACATTGACAGCATCCTGTCCGGTCATGGCATCCACAACCAATAGCGTCTGATGTACATCGACATGCTCCTTAATCTCCTGCAGTTCTGCCATCATTTCTTCATCTATATGCAGACGTCCTGCAGTATCTATAATTATAATATTATTATTGTTTTTTGCCGCATGTTCCAAAGATGCCTTCACAATGTCAACAGGTTTATGATTGCTTCCCATTGAAAAGAAATCTACCTGCTGCTTATCTGCATTAACATGTAACTGTTCAATTGCAGCGGGTCTGTAAATATCACATGCCACAAGCAATGGCTTTTTGCCCTTTAACTTTAGCTTTCCAGCAATCTTAGCCGCCGCAGTCGTTTTCCCGGCACCCTGCAGACCACACATCATTATCACAGTAGTCGCTTTTCCCGGCTGCAGTTCTAATTCAGTAGTCTCGGACCCCATCAGAGATACCATTTCTTCATTTACAATCTTAATAACCATCTGACCAGGGTTTAATCCGTTCATGACATCAGAGCCAATTGCACGCTCCTCCACGGACTTCACAAACTGTTTTACCACTTTAAAGTTAACATCTGCCTCCAAGAGCGCCATCTTAACTTCCTTGAGTGCAGACTTCACATCCACCTCTGTCAGTCGTCCTTTACTTCTTAAATTTTTAAAAACATTCTGCAGTTTATCTGTTAAGCTCTCAAATGCCATCCGCTCAAAGCTCCTCTATAATTTCATTGGACAATCGTTTTATCTGCTCATCATCTGTAAGTCTGTTAATCTGCTGGATACTTTGTTTAATCTTAGAAAACTTTTCCACCAGATGTAGCTTCTTTTCATAATCTGCCAATAATTTATCACACCGTTTGAGTAAATCGTAAACTCCCTGACGACTAATTCCCTGCTCTTCTGCAATTTCACTCAAAGACAAGTCATTGAAAATTGCATCTTCGTATATTTTTTTCTGATGCTGTGTTAAAAGTTCTCCATAAAAATCATAGAGCATCCCTTTATATTCAAGCTGTTCCAGTCCGATTATAGCCTCTCTTGCTGTAAGATTACCAGCCTTCACCTTATTTCCTCCACTTGATATATCACACGACTTAACCAGAATACTACAAAAAAGAATAGGTGTCAAGTGTTTTTTCTTTACAAACTTCTGTTTGTATTTATTTATTATACAATCACTTTAAATAGGAATCTCTTGTTTATCTCTGTTGAAAACTCGGAATTATTGTTCTGATTTTTGGCGGTGTTACGGGTATTTTCTGGGCTGCCCCAATTGCTGATATAATTGCTATTTCTATTATGAGTATTGTAATGATAAAATTATAGAAAACTTTGGAGCAGGAAAAACGGAAAGCACAGCCTGAAACAGACAAGCAGACAATACAGGTTTCCTCTCCTGGCGTTATTATCACGATTGCCCGCGAACATGGGACAGCCGGAAAGCAAATAAGAGAGGGGCTGTTATAGAATTCGTACAATATGACCCAAAATATAGGCAAAACTTTATTGACTTCTTTTTTCCGTTTCCAGCTCTCTATATCCTATGAGCCTATTCATCAGCTTTCTGCTGAATATAATGATAATCAGAAATAATATCTTTTAATGTGATATTTTTTAGACTGTCACACAAATCACTTCCGATTTTCTGATAAGAATAATCCAATACATTATGAATATTTTTCCCTATAGGACATAGTGGCGAAGGTAATGGGTGAATCCCAAACAGCTTAGAAATAAAGTTTGGCTCTATCGCTTTGCATATACGATATATCGTTATTTCGTTTAATGGACAATTTAGTGTTGTGCCGCCTGTCCCAAATTTGACAGATAGTATGCCGTCTTTTCTCAAAGAACTTATAATATTTCGGATGGTAACGGGGTTGATTCCGGTCGATAATGACAAAAGATCACTGGTTACTTTTTGCTTATCTCCGTATTCATAAATGAAAATTAAACAATGAATGGCAATGGAACATTTTGTACTGATGTGCATGACATTTCTCCTTTCCATGATAGATTGTACCATATATCTGCATTGCTGTAAATCTTGACATTACACCCTACACCTGCTATAATGATGTAAGTTTTAAAATTACAGGAGGTCAAATATGAACGTGTCACAAATTACCTTTAGTCCGACAGGAGGGACCGATAAAGTTGCAGAAATCATAACGAAAACCTGGGGAATGCCTGTCAATAAAATTGATTTATCCAATACAGAAACTGATTATTGCTCACTTAACATAGGAAAAGAGGATATTGCCTTGATTGCCGTTCCCTCTTATGGAGGACGTGTTCCCAGTCTTGCCACTCAAAGAATTTTAAATATTCATGGGAATCAGGCTCCGTGTGTCATAGTTTGTGTATATGGTAACCGGGCATATGAAGACACATTGATTGAATTAAATGATGCTGCAGAAAAAAGTGGCTTTAAGGTCATTGCCGCTATTGCCGCCATTGCAGAACATTCTATCATGCACCAGTATGCGGCGGGCAGACCTGATGCCGAAGACGAAAGCGAGTTAAACTATTTTGCAAAAAAAATATTAGATAAAATAAATGGTAACTTAACCGATTTTTCATCACCGCACATTCCGGGAAACCGCCCCTATAAGAAAGCGGGCGGAGCCAGTTTAGTGCCAAAAGCAAACGATAACTGCACAGGCTGCGGTCTCTGTGCCGAGCAGTGTCCCGCAAAGGCAGTCAACGCAGAAAATCCGAAAATTACAGACAGCAAAAAGTGTATCTCATGTATGCGCTGTGTTGTAAAATGCCCGCAATCAGCCCGTGAAGTAAATGGAGCTATGGTTTCTGTTGTAGCATTGGCAATAAAAAAAGCCTGTTCGACAAGAAAAGGAAATGAGTTATATATCTAAAATGCATCGCTCTATGCCGAAGCCACAGCCGCTTTCATCTCGCGCACATACTGGCAGACTGGCTCAATGCAGTTTTTTCCATTCTGTTCAATGAGCCTAACGATGGCGCTGCCCACAATCGCGCCATCCGATACGGCTGCCATCTCGTGCGCCTGCTGTGGCGTCGCAATGCCAAAGCCGATGGCACATGGAATGTCTGCCACATTTTTCACATGGTCTATCATCTCTTTCATATTTGTTGTGATTTTGCTTCGGACTCCAGTAACGCCAAGGGACGAAACACAGTAGAGAAAGCCTTTTGCCTGACGCGCAATCATATCTATGCGTTCCTCTGATGTAGGTGCAATCATGGAAATCAGCTCGATTCCTGCTACCTCACATGCGCCGTTTACCTCCTCTTTCTCCTCAAACGGAACATCGGGAACAATGATTCCGTCAATGCCGCACTCAGCGCACCTCTTCACAAAACGCTCTGTTCCATAGGTGAAGATAGGATTGATATAGGTCATAAAAACCAGCGGAATATCCACCTTTTCGCGCACACGCTTCACCATATCAAAAAGTTTGTCAGTTGTCGTCCCTGCCTTCAATGCGCGCTCGTCTGCCGCCTGTATGACAATTCCCTCAGCAATCGGGTCCGAAAATGGAATCCCAATCTCAATTAAATCCGCGCCTGCTGCCGCCATCTGCGGAATCAGCGCCTCCGTTGTCTCTATATCAGGGTCGCCCCCTGTCACAAATGCAATAAATGCCTTCTTATTATCAAATGCATTACTAATTCTGCTCATTTTTCTTTCTCCTCTCTTAATCAAAAATCTCCACGCCTCTATACCTTGCAATTGCTGCTACATCCTTATCACCGCGCCCTGAAATTGTCACGACAAGAATCTGGTTTTTATCAAAATCCGGAGCTATCTTTTTGGCATAGGCAACCGCATGTGCACTCTCTATCGCCGGAATAATTCCTTCTGTCCGTGACAGATACTCAAAGGCTTCCACAGCCTCCTCGTCTGTGATAGGAACATATTGCGCGCGCCCTATCTCATTTAGATTTGCGTGCTCTGGTCCGATTCCAGGATAGTCCAATCCTGCCGATATCGAGTAAACTGGCGCTATCTGTCCATATTCATCTTGGCAGAATAGCGATTTCATTCCATGAAAAATACCAACACTTCCGTTTGCAATCGTCGCCGCATTTTGGGGATTGTCAACGCCGAGACCTGCCGCCTCGCATCCAATTAATCTGACACTTGTATCAGGTATAAATTCATAGAACGAACCCATCGCATTACTTCCACCTCCTACACAGGCAATCACTGCGTCAGGCAGCTTTCCCTCTGCTTTCATAAGCTGTTCCTTAATTTCCTCTCCAATAATCTTCTGAAAATCGCGCACAATCATTGGAAATGGATGCGGTCCCATAACAGACCCCAACACATAAAGTGTGTCATCCATTCTGGAAGCCCACTCGCGCATCGTTTCATTGACGGCATCTTTAAGCGTCATGGTTCCCGTAGTTACAGGGTGGACCTTCGCGCCCAGAAGTTCCATGCGATAACAATTTAATACCTGTCTATCTGTATCTTCCTTACCCATAAAAATTTCACACTCCAGTCCCATCAAAGCCGCCGCTGTGGCAGTTGCCACACCATGCTGCCCTGCACCGGTCTCTGCAATCACACGTTTTTTGCCCATCTTTTTTGCTAAAAGTACCTGACCAAGCACGTTGTTAATTTTGTGCGAACCTGTATGATTTAAGTCCTCCCGTTTTAAATAAATTTTCGCCCCACCCAAATCCTTTGTCATTTTCTCTGCATAGTACAAAAGCGAAGGTCTTCCTGCATAATTTTCCATCAAATATTTTAATTCCGCCTGAAATGTAGGGTCATTTTTATAAGTCTCATATGCTTGTTCTAGTTCCTGCACCGCTGGAACCAACGTCTCCGGTATATATTGACCTCCATACAAGCCATATCTGCCTTTTTTTATTTTTTTTCCCTTTGTTTCCATTTCTTTTTATTTCCTTTCATATTTTTTTCCAACTGTGTGGTTGGTATATTTTATTATCACGTTTACACTTTCCTAACACAATCCAAAAATGTTTTTATCTTTATCTCATCCTTTGCACTATCTGTCTCAACACCACTGCTGACATCAACAGCATAGCAATCCATCTGACGAATTACCGCCATAACATTGTCACAATGAAGCCCTCCTGCAAGGAAATATGGCTTGATTGTTTGATTTTTTTCGCGTAATTCCAAGAAACTTTCCTGCAATATTTTCAGGGAAAAACGTTCTCCTGTACCGCCAAGTATTCCATTTTTGTAGGTGTCAAAAAGCATAAAGTCCGCCTCCACTGAAATGTTTTCTATTACCTGTGGCGCGCTCTGTACACGAACTGCTTTTATGACACTTGTATCAGTTTTTTCTTTTAATTTCTGAATATATGTATCCGTCTCATCACCGTGGAGCTGTACTATATTTATAGCACCTGTGTCACATAATCGAACCACATGCTCTAGTGGCTCATCAACGAAAACGCCCACCGCCTGAATGCGTTTATCCAGCATTTTTCGCATAATAAGTGCCTGTTCATCTGTGACAAACCGTTTAGTCTTTGCAAATACAAAACCAACATACTCTGGCAGATACCGATTGACAATATTTATATCTGCAAGTGTTTTCAGCCCACATATCTTTACTTTTGTCATATTCTCTCTCCTGCACATTCTGTAGCGATTGATATCCCTTTTAACCCTTTAAGCAGTTCAACCTTATTCTGACTGCGCATTAATGTCTCTCCAATCAACACGCCATCTACATGCGCATCGCGAAGCGCTTGTATGTCGCTGCCGGTCTGAATACCACTTTCCGCCACAAACAAAATATTGTCAGGCACCAGATCTCTAAGTTGTATACTATTTTGAATGTTTACTGTAAATGTTTTTAAATCTCTGTTGTTTACACCAACCAGCCGCGCACCTGCATCAAGTGCACTGTGCAACTCGCGCTCGTCGTGTACCTCCACAAGTGCTGACAATCCCAATCCATCACACACTGCTTTATACTCCCTGATGGTGTCCGTGTCAAGCAATGCCGCAATCAACAAAATACACGAAGCGCCCAGCAGTTTCGCCTCATAAATCAAATAGGGGTCAACCGTAAAATCCTTTCGGAGAATTGGGATAGAAACCTTATCGTTGATTTCTGTTAAAAATCTATCATCACCCATAAAATAATCCGGCTCTGTCAACACAGAAATACAGTCTGCTCCAGCTCTTTCATAATCCTGTGCAATACTTAAATATGGAAATTTTTCAGTGATAATTCCCTTTGACGGTGACGCCTTTTTTACCTCGCAGATAAAACTGATTTCTTTTTTGGAAATTGCCTTCTCAAAGGGAAAGGTAAATGCGCCCTCACCTGCAGCGATTTTTTCTGCGCTTTGTTTTACTTGTTTAAAGGACACTTCCCTTTTCTTTCGCGCCACTCTTGCTCTGGTAGCAGCTGCCAAATCGTCCAATATCATAATATCCTCCATTCTTACTCAACCTACTCTTCCACTCACAAAAATCAGACTATCCTGTCAACGCAGCCGTTTTTGCACATTAAAGAGTGTTATGAATTTGTAAGCTTTATAAAGTTCTGCAACGTCTTATATGCCTTTCCGCTTCTGATTGTCTCACGTGCAATTTCTACTCCCTCCTCAATAGAAGAAGCTCCACCCATCAAATAAATACCAGCTCCAGCATTTATAATCACAGCATCTGCTTTTGCATCAGTACAATTGCCTTTTAAAATATCTATTGTAATCCTTGCATTCTCAAATCCATCCCCGCCTATAAGCTCACTCTTCTGGCATCTTTTGAATCCAAATTGCTCCGGCGTAATCTCATATTTTTCAAATTTACCATTTTTAACTTCCACGCAAGTTGTAGGAGCACTCATAGAAATCTCGTCAAGTCTATCCTGCCCATATACGACCAGTGCACGCTTGACACCAAGATTGCTGAGCACATGTGCCAACGGCTCCACCAAATCCTCGCTGTACACGCCCATCAATTCCGCATTTGCCTCTGCCGGATTTGCAAGCGGTCCAAGAATATTGAATACTGTCCTAAGACCGATTCCCTTTCTCACAGGGCCTACAAAACGCATTGCAGCGTGATATTTCTGCGCAAACATAAAACAAATATTTCCTTTTTCCAACACTTCCGCATTCTTCTCCGGCTCCAAATCCAACTTGACACCAAGTGCCTCAAGACAGTCAGCCGCTCCACTCTTGCTCGATACACTCCGGTTTCCGTGTTTTGCCACCTTATATCCCGCTGCTGCCGCAACAATACTCGCCGCAGTGCTAATATTAATGGAATTTGCCTCGTCGCCACCTGTTCCCACGATTTCAAGCACATCACCACGGACCGGAACCTTTGTACCATACTTCCGCATTCCCTTTGCGAATGCAGTAATCTCCTCAACAGTCTCCCCTTTCATGCGAAGCGCCGTGAGAAAAGATGCCATATTAATTTGTTCTGCCTCACCACTCATAATTTCATCCATCACCTGTTCTGCCTCATCTGGTGTTAAATCAATGTTTTCCACTACTTTTTTCGTTGCTTCTACAATCATTTTCTATCCCTGCCTTTCAAAAAATTCTCTATCATCTTTTTCCCAAATGGTGTCATAATCGACTCTGGATGAAACTGTACTCCATAAATCGGATATTTTTTATGTTGTACTGCCATCACCACGCCCTTTTCATCAACTGCTGTGACTGCAAGCTCATCAGGAATCGTATTTTTATCTGCCACAAGCGAATGGTATCTCGCAACATCCAACTCCTTTGGAAGTCCTTGAAATATTAACTTTTCGTTATCTACTTTAACTGTGCTCTGTTTGCCATGCATCAATTCTGGCGCATATACAATTCTGCTGCCAAATACCTCACACACTGCCTGATGCCCCAAACAGACCCCTAACAATGGAATTGCTCTCTCTGTCTCGCTGGCCAAAACCTTGATAAGTGCCTCACACACACCTGCGTCAGACGGTTTCCCCGGTCCTGGTGATAGAACAATGTGCGTTGGTGCCAACGTCAAAATCTGTTCAATCATTAGTGCATCATTTCGGATTATTCGGAGATTTTCTTGCTCCTTTCCCTCACCTAACAATTCCCCAATGATCTGTACCAAATTAAAAGAAAAACTGTCATAATTATCAATAAGCAATATCAATTGATTCCCTCCTTGTTTTAAATTCTTTTTAGGAAATTAATTTTACGCAAAGCCTGCAATATTTGAATGATTTCAGGTCGCTATACAGAAGTATTATGTGCTCTCAGCAGATTTCGTCTACCCTGCGAATTGCCTCAATCACAGCCCCAGCTTTGTTTGCACACTCTTGATATTCATTCTCTGGTATGGAATCTGCAACAATTCCAGCACCTGCCTGCACAAAAATTCTTTTACCTTTCTTGACTGCTGTCCGAATCGCAATACAGACATCAAGATTTCCGCTAAAATCAAGATATCCAATTGCACCGCCATACACTCCTCTTGGCACTGATTCCAACTCGTCAATAATCTCACATGCCCTAAACTTTGGCGCTCCAGAAAGTGTTCCTGCCGGAAGTAATGCCTCTATCGTATCACCGCAAGTCTTATAGGCCGCCAGTTTTCCTGTGACAGTGCTTGCAATGTGCATCACCTGGGAAAAACGATGAACTGCCATGTAATCTTCCACTCGAACACTGCCGTATTCCGCAATTTTTCCAATGTCATTTCTCGCCAAATCAACTAACATATTATGTTCAGCGCACTCCTTTTCATCCGCCAGAAGCTCCTTTTCCAATGCAAGGTCTTCCTCCCTGTCCTTTCCCCGCTTTCTCGTTCCGGCCACCGGAAATGTCATTAATTTTCCATTTGTGAGTTTCACCATTGTCTCCGGTGAAGTTCCTGCTATCTGCATCTCTTTCATATTTATATAATACATGTAGGGTGATGGATTGGTGGTACGCAGTACTCTGTATGCATTGAGCAAGCTTCCGTCATAATCCGCCTCAAACCGTCGCGAGATAACTCCCTGAAAAATATCGCCCTCTTTAATGTAATGCTTTGTCTTTTCCACCATTGCACAGTACTCCTCTTCGGAAAGGTTACAGGTAAATTCCGGCGCTGGAAGTGGTTCTTCATATGGCACAGGCTCCGTTAACCGCATCGTTTCCACAAATGCATCCAGTTCCAGAACTGCTTTTTGGTAGCCTTCTTCACCATCCTGCGCTTTTGCGTTAGTGATGAAATATATTTTGTGATGAAGCTGATCAAATGCAATCAACTTATCAAACATCATCAATTCACAATCGTTGATATCACTTTGCTTAATTTTTAGCTTTGGCTCTGCGTACTGTATCATCTCATATGAAAAATATCCGACAAAACCGCCTGTAAATGTAGGAAGCTCTTCAATCTGCGGAGAACGATAAGTCTCTAAAATTGTTTGCAATGCTTCTTTCGGCGTTCCAGGTAAAATGCGTACCATGCCATTTTCCTGCATTTTTGTTATTCCATTTTTGCAGAATACAGTCAATTTGGGATGATACCCCAAAAATGAATATCTGCCAAGGCTTCCTCCCTCCACGCTCTCCAGCAGAAAATACTGTTCGTCAAGCGCCGCAAGCTTTCTAAGCATCAAAATCGGCGTGATATCATCCGCCAAAAGCTCCTTGCACACTGGAATGTAGGTATATTCCTTTGTGTACTGTTTCACTTGTTCGTAGCTTGGTTTTATCATAAAATATCATCCTTTCTATTCTTAAAATAATGGAGACACGCGCGTCTTTGTCGGTTTTGCTGACATTCTTCCTTTGGGTGCCCGTGTGCAATCGAGCAAGGAAGTCTCATCTTCCCTGCTCGCCGCGCCCCCCGTGCGCCGCCTTAGCGGCATATTTCCTCTGCACGGGTCTGTGCATAAAAAAAGCTTCTGTCCTAATATCTCTACTAGGACAAAAGCTTAAAAACTTCTGCGGTACCACCTAATTTGGCATATAAAAAATACACCCTCTCTCCACACGCACCATCATGCGCTTTCCCTTGATAACGGGCGGAAATCCCGTTGGACATTACTCAAGTCATTTTTTATAAACAGACTCTTTGCTCCCACCTTCCCAAGTCCATTCCATGTCTTATTGAATACTGCAATCCCACCACCTGCAGCTCTCTGTGAATCTCCTAACACATGTACTCCTCTTGGTCATTAGTTTCGTGTTGGTATTTAATTGGATTAAAAATTAAGTTTATAATAAACGTTTTGACAAGATTTGTCAAGAGAAAATTTTTTGTATTTTTATTCTATCTTGACATCGCTGGCTCCGACACCATGCAGCAAGTGCAAGGTACGGGTGTGAAAAGCAACTTGACATTTACCTATAAAAGCCCTATAATGAACATTGTTCAGTATAGAAGGAGAAACAGTATATGAATACGATTATCACTTCCAAAAAAGCAATTTTAGATCAGAGCAGGCTGTTGGTGACAACACAAGGCTGGCAGGCTGTCAACATTCGGAATGTCGCCGCAGCCTGCGGCGTTTCTGTCGGCTCCATCTACAATTATTTTGCGTCCAAGTCCGATTTAGTGACTGCTACTGTGGAGAGCATCTGGCATGACATCTTTCACTTTTCGGAACGTCAGACAGATTTTGACAACTTTATAGACTGTGTACAGTGGATTTTTGGCTGCATGAAAACAGGCAGCGAAAAATATCCAGGTTTTTTCACCTCACACTCCATGCTTTTTCTAAGAGACGACAAAACAAACGGGCAACAGCTTATGGAACAATCATGGAAACATATTCAATCAGAGCTTTATTATGTTTTGGAAAAAGATAAGAATATCCGGCCAGATGCCTTTGACAGTGCACTGACCCCACAAAAATTTGTAGATATTTTATTTTCACTGATTATTTCTGCACTGATTCTCCATAATTACGATAGCAGCAGTATTTTAGAACTTATCAGACGCGTAATTTATTATACCGATGGTTGAAAATACTGACCACTCAGCATAAAATGATGCACACACCCACATAAGAAACTGTACTTCCCGGTGTCTTTAATCCCTGATATTATAAGGCTCCGAGAAGCGATATTATCTTTAAGGAGGAAAATTTATGCAAGCCATTGTAGAAACTTTATTTGACACCATTTATCTAATCACCGTCATCACCCTTGGAATCATTATGATCCGCAAGAGCAACGGGCGCAAGCAGTATCGTCTGTTTGGTATTATGGCGGTTGTGTTGGGACTTGGTGACTCTTTTCATCTGGTTCCGCGTGCACTCGCGTTATGCACGACGGGGCTTGAAAACTATACGACCGCTCTCGGTATCGGCAAGCTCATCACTTCTATTACAATGACTATTTTTTACATTCTTCTGTACTATGTGTGGAGAAGTCGTTATCACATTTCTGGGAAAAATGGAATAACAATCTCTGTGTATTTTTTGTCAGCTCTCCGTATCATCTTGTGTCTTTTCCCACAAAATGGCTGGCTACAGGCAAATCCTCCTTTATCTTGGGGAATTTATCGCAATATTCCATTTGCTCTGTTTGGTCTGCTAATTATCGCGCTCTTTTATCAGGAAGCAAAAAGGCAGCATGACACTGCCTTTCAATATATGTGGCTGACCATTGTGCTCAGTTTTGGTTTTTATATTCCGGTTGTACTCTGGGCAGACGCAATTCCCATGATTGGTATGCTAATGATTCCAAAAACCTGCGCCTATGTGTGGACTGTCCTAATTGGTTATCAAGCAATGCGCAGCGAATGAGAATTAATGTTCGCGTAAAATCTTTTCAATTTCTGCAAGCAGCCGGTCTTTCACCGGCGGCTTCAGAAAATATCCTGCTGGTTTCAATTTTAGCACTGCCTCAATATTTGCCCTGTCATTTACCGCAGTCAAAAACACTACTGGTATACTCGTCAAATCTTCGTCGGCACGTATCATTTCCAGTGTCATCTTCCCATCACAGACTGGCATTTCGTAGTCTAACAATATCAAATCTGGTCTCTTTTTTCCTATGGAGGTCATCGCCTGCGCTCCAGAAATCGCTATCGCAACCTCATAGGTATCTTCCAACATTGCCTTTATTGTCCGAAGCGCTGTACCGTTGTCATCAACAACAAGAATTCTCTTTTTTCCATTATTTTTGTTCTCTTTTAATGCCTCCTGCTCAACTTTTTTCTCCTCAAGTCCAAGCCGCCTGCAAACAGCATCCATAATCACTGTGTTTTCAACTGGGCGTATCAGATTTTCAAACTGTTCTCCTTCATAGTACTTAAAAAATTTTCCACTCTCTTCTTTTGTCCCAATCGTCAACACTGGAATCTGTGCATATTGGTCACTCAATAGAAAAAAGATAGATGTATCAATATCATAGGCGCCAATTAGGCTGATTAGCACCAAATCTGGATTTACAATTTTTAACATTCCCTCCAAAACCCCTGCATTTTCTGAGCAGAGCTGTACGTGAAAATATTGGGACAAAAATTGATTCGTCTCGTTCACCACTGTGTTCAACTTTCCGATTAATAATATCTTTTTCATTTCGTCCTCCAATTACTGATATATTATTTCTTTTCTGCCATCTGTCCCGCCAGCAAAACCGCAAGGCGATCTGATTCCTCTATGTCCAAATTGGTCACTGCCTCTGCAAGTTTCTGAATATTCTGCTCAATTTCTGCTGGAAAATCATATTCGCGCAACTGTTTTATTAGCTCGTCCGCCTTGTCAATCTCCATCTCTTGCATACTGAAACGCACCATCTCAACAAGCGCCTGTATTACAGAATAATCTGTAATCTGCTTTTTTGCCCCAATTCCAATGCCAAATATCCCCTGCAATTTCTGTCGATAACTGCGCCACTGATCCAAAAATATGGTGGTCATGGATAGAATTACTTCTATTTTACCATTTTTTGCTGCGGATTCCAATACCCCTGCGACACCTGACAGTGGCAAGATGCCAATCGTCGCCGCAAGGCTTTTCATCGCATGTACCTGAATGCGATATGATTCTAGGTGATCTGTATCGGAAATCTGTTCATATGCCTGCTCCAAGCAATCGGCTGCTGTGTGAATTTGGTCGTAAAACTCTTTCACAGTATACTCAAGCAACTCCATATCTGGCAAGTGCAGCCACGCATAATTCCAATCAAGTCCCTCCACCACAGGCAATTCCTCCAAACACAGGTCGGCATCAGCAGTCTGTTCTGGGAATTTTGATGCCGATTCCGCAACGGTTTGCAGTAGTTCTTCTGGCAGCATTTTTTGAATCATTGTTTCAAGTTTATCTGGCACTATCGGTTTCGACAAAAAATCATCAAATCCCTCTGCCAGATAGGTCTCTTTGGCCCCTGAAACAGCATTCGCTGTCAGTACTACAATAGGCGTATCTTTACACGGAAACGCAGACAGTGCTTTTATGCGATGCAATGTTTCCACCCCATCCATTTCAGGCATCATATGGTCCAGAAAAATCAAATCATAATGAGATTCTTGAACCAAATGTAAACACTCGGCTCCCCCGGTGGCTTCCGTCACCTGAATCTGTGTTTCCTTCAATAAATTTCGCAAAACCTTGCGGTTGACAGCATTGTCATCCACCACCAGTATCTTAGCATCAGGCGCACAAAGCTGAGATATATAATTATAATTTTCTGCAATCTGCTGGACTTTAGACTCGAAATCCCCAATCGGAGTATAATCGATAATCTTTTGTTTTAATTCAAAATAAAATTTAGAACCTTTTCCGTATTCGCTCTCCACATGCAGCTTGCTCCCTAATAAGGTTAACAACTGAATCGTAATACTCATTCCAAGTCCGGTGCCTTCAATATTGCGGTTTCTATCCTCCTCAATCCGCTCAAACTCCGCTGAAAGTTTTGGTAAATCTTCCGCTTTGATTCCAATTCCTGTATCCTCCACTACAAAGCGAATCACCACCGTTTCTCCTATAATATGTGCCGCAACCCGCAACCACACAGTTCCCTCATGTGTGTATTTGACTGCATTGGTTAATAAATTGATTAAAATCTGCCGGATTCGCACATCATCTCCAAACAGCCGAGAAGGGATTTCCTGATCAACCTCCACTTTAAGACAAAGTGCCTTGTCAGCCGCGCGATGCGACGTCATATTTACCAAGTCATGAATCAAGCTGCTAAAGTCATACGCAACTGGCACTATCTCCATTTTTCCCGAGTCTATCTTAGAAAAATCCAGGATATCATTGATTAACGACAGTAAAGACTGACCTGCCATATATATATCCATCGCATATTCTCTAATATTCTGCTCTTTTGATTCCCGCAGAATCATCTCGTCCATGCCAAGCACAGCATTGATTGGTGTGCGGATTTCATGGGACATTTGCGCGAGAAACTTACCTTTCGCCTCATTTGCAGCAAGTGCTTCCTGCCTTGCTGCATCTGCATCTCTCTTTGCCAGAATCAATAACTGATTCTGCTGCTCTGCCGCCCTTATTTTTTCTTCTGCATCCAATTGATACTCTTTTGAAATCTGTGAAATATGTAAAATTACCAGCATCACCCCAAATGCAGTCATACCATGCAGTCCAGCGGCTTTGGCATATGTGTACATAGAAAAAACATTCAAAATTAATCCTACTGTCTCTCCTATTAGCAGTATTAATACAGATACAATTAGCAAAAGCGTCTGATAACGACTGCTTTTATCCTTCTTCTGTATCAAACTTACAATGGCAAAAACACATACGACTCCCACAACTATTGACGAAATGTCTGCCATATCTGCCAGAAACCACACACCCAGCCTCTCTAAAAAAATTTGTATCACTGCATTAAAAATGGTTATGCACAACAAGCCTGTAAAACGATGGGGATAAACGCTGCCCAAATTTCGCTCAAAATATAATGTTAACAATAGTGGAAGCATCAATAGTAAATACTCCTGTATCACATAAGCTTCCTGCATATCAAAAAAAATATCTAATGTATTTGTACCTATAAAGCTATATCCCCCTGCTATCAGCCCCAAAAAACCCAGATACAGTTCTCCCCGGCTTGGTTGACTGGTATACCACCTTATCAGTGCAAGTACAAACATAATTATTGCCGTTATTACAATCAGCAGGCAGCAGACAATATTGGCAAGATTACTGCCTACTAGTCCGATTAAAATGACATCTCTCGTTTCAATAATAATATCCTTTAATACAGTCTCCTTATTTGAATTCAAGACTGTCAATTCAATGCATATCTTCCCATAACTATCACTATCGTAAACCATATTGGGTATATTCACAAAATACTCTCCTTGGGCACTAATTCCCTCCAATTCCTGCTCATAGAGTACTTCTTCGTCCAAAAGGACACGCACAGCAGCATTTTCACATGAAAATTTAATTGCCAAACCAGCAAATTCTAATGGCAGTAAATTTTGAAAAATAATTACATCAGAAGACTGATGTATTCCTATATATGGCAGATTAACTTCTACTACTGTTTCACTGTCTGACGAAATCATCTGCCAATTCTCATTAAAATAATATTCAATCTGATCAGACGACACGGACGTGTCTTCATATCCTAGATGCTGGAAAAATGCAATCACCATAAAGACCGCAACCAAAAATATTGTAATTTTTGTAATATTTCGTACATACTTCATTTTCGTGCCCCTCTCCTTAAAAAAGCAAATCCATTTCCAGCTTATTTAGAAACAGCTCGTGTCTGTTGTTCATATGCAACAAGCAGTATTATATCCGCCAAAATCCAAGCAGATACTTCACCCCAAAATATCCCATCGCTGCCAATCAATCTTGTCAATACAATCGCACACAAAAGACGCATTATCAGTTGTGCAAAACTGGACAACATAGGAACAACTGTATTGTTCATTCCCTGAAGCGCTGCACGCAAAATATACAAAATATACAAAAACAGGAAAAATACTGCCAGTATTCTTAAAAAACGACAGCCATAAGCTAACACTTTCTCTGTCGTATCTGATACTTCCACAAACAATCTCAATATATCGCGTCCGCCCAGCACCATCACACACGAGCAAACTACTGCCACAGCAGTTCCCATAAACAGGCTTGCCCGAACACCTTTTTTAATGCGGCACATCTTGCCTGCTCCATAATTCTGTGCCACATACGCCACTACTGCCAATCCAAAGGAAGATGCTGCAATTTCCAACAATCCATATAATTTTATTGCGGCAGTATATCCTGCAAGAAACGTAATATCATATTGATTGATTCTATTGACAACAATCAATCCGCCAATGGATGTAATGACACTCTGCAATGCCATTGGAATCCCCATTTGAATCAATTTTAATGTAGCTGCTTTCTCGTTAGATGCAGTTATCCCGCCATTAACTTTTTGCTTTTCCTGATAAAAATAGTATCCGCAAATGAACATTACCACACATTCCGAGGCAATTGTTCCTAACGCAGCTCCCGCAATTCCAAACTCCAGTACATTAACAAACAAAATATCCAGCACAATATTACACAGGGAAGAAACAGTCATTGCCAACAGTGGAATCTTACTGTTTCCCCTGCTTCTTAAAGCGCCGGAAAATAATTGATAAAAAACGAGAAAAGGAATCCCCATGAAAATAATATTGATATACTTCTGGGCCATGGCATACACTTCATCTTTTGTGCCCAGCAGACGCAATATTGGTCCTGAAGCGAAGAGAAAGAAAATTGTCAATACAATTGCAAGCACAAAACAAATCTTTTTTGCTCTCACATAATAAACATCAAACTCTTGTTCATTTCCTTCTCCAAAGCTGTTTCCCAAAAGAATACAAAAACCTTGAACGAGACCAATTACCACTCCATTCGCAAGAAAAATTAACCATTCCGTTCCACCAACTGCCGCAAGTCCCAACGTTCCAATTTTCTTTCCTATAATAATGGTGTCCACAAATGTATACAATTGCTGAAATAAATTTCCAACAATTAAGGAAAAAGAAAACGTTCCAATTAATTTAAAAGGATTTCCCACTGTCATATCCTTATCTTTTCTCATATTATCACCTTGTAATCATCTGTTCTTTATACCACAATATTTTGCAACCAAATTCCCTTTTTGACAAGTATAAACCCAATAATACACTTGATAATATCGCCGAGTTGTACCATCGCATAGACTACAATGACAGGAAGCCCTGTGTAACGGCTAAGTACAAACGCAATCACCACGCTCACACACCAGATAAACACACTGTCAAACAAAAACGTGATAATTGTCTTGCCACCTGATCGCAATGTAAAATAAGTCGCATGCAGAAAGGCATTCTGCGGCATAAAAAGTGCCGTAACCATAATAAAATGCTTCGCGTACAACCGAGCCTCGTCATTAATCTTGTAGAGTTGCGGAAACAGCGGTGCCATAACAAACATCACAAGCGCCACAAGAGTACAACACATTACTGAAAATGCAATCATCTTATTGTCTGTGTCTCTTGCTTCCTTCATTTTACCTGCACCAAGAAGCTGGCCTACAATAATGGCGACAGAATCTCCCAATGCAATAAAGACAATGTTAAATACATTGTTGATTGTGTTGGACACATTTAATCCTGCCACAACATTTAAACCCCGGACAGAATAGCACTGCGTCAGCATCGCCATTCCTGCTGCCCACAAAGTTTCATTAAACAAAAGCGGACTGCCTTTTTTCATAATTTTTAACGTCACTTCTTTAGGTACCTTCAATGTACTATATAGCCCTGCGACAAATGAATATATACCATGGCTTTTTCTATGCACACCAATCACCGTAATCAACATCTCCACATATCGTGAAAGAACAGTCGCAATCGCTGCACCACGCACTCCAAGCGCTGGTGCACCAAATTTTCCATAAATCAATATATAATTGAACAAAAGATTCACAATAACCGCCGCAACTCCCGCCTTCATAGGCAGCATGGTCTGACCGCACTCGCGCAGCGTACTTGAATAAATCTGTACCATTGCAAAGGCAGGTAGACCAATCAGCATAATCTTCAAATACTTTTCCCCATAAAAAAGCGTAGCGGCAATACTCTCTGCCGAACCATCTCCTTTTAAATAAGCACTGATCAAGTTCGTTCCACCACATAAAAAAAGAATCGCTGTCATCACTGTGATTACAATGACCATCCACAGTTTAAATCGCATTGTCTGACGCACACCTTCATGATTCCCCTGGCCGAAATATTGTGCTGTGAAAATACCAGCACCAGACACGCCACCAAAAATACATAGATTGTAAACAAAAATTAGCTGGTTTACAATCGCTACCCCTGACATTTGTTCTGTTCCAACCTGCCCGATCATAATATTATCTAGCAGACTGACAAAATTAGTGATACCATTCTGTATCATAATCGGCACTGCAATCATTAATACCATCTTATAAAAATCCTTGTTCCCTATAAATTTTGCTATCCTCTTCATGATTTCCTCCCATTATTTCATGTTTTTCTATCATACCATTCTTTGACAGTAAATACAAGCATGTCATTGTTTGTCACTATTTGGACAGTAAGTTGCCTATCCTATTTTAAACCAGAATTAACCCTATTTTATATTGCAAATTTTTCCTAATCGTCTATAATAAAAGATAGTGCTGTTTGCAACATCCTATTTTACTACAATCATATTATGAAACAGAATCTTGGACAAAAGAAAGGAGAAAAGTAACAATGAACGAGCAAGAAAGTATCGAAAAAAAGCTGACCAGATCCTTTTTTAAGGTGGCATCCATTACAGCAAGTGTCGCAATCCTTGGGTTGATTGCCCTTATTGTTATATCAAACAGATATTCTTATGCTCTAAAAAATTACGGCTTTGCACAAGGGGATATTGGAAAGGCAATGTTTGAATTTGCAGATGTCAGGTCATCATTGCGAGCAGCCATTGGCTATGACGAAGCTGACGCAATCACCGCCGTAGTAAAACAACATGATAACCATAAAGCAGCTTTTTTAGCAAATTTTGCAAAAGTAGAAGAGACCCTTGTATCACAAGAAGGTAGAAAAACATACAATGAAATTCGTACAGAGCTGGATGAATACTGGCGATTGGATACAAAGATTATGGAACTTGGCGCAACAACAGACCGAGAACTCTGTAAGCAGGCACAGGATATCGCCTTAAATGAACTGGCAGGCGTATACGACAGTATCTATACCAATCTTGAATCTCTCTTGACTGTCAAAGTAAATGAGGGAAATAGTCTCTCTGCAAAACTCACTGTAGCAGGTTTGACTTTGGCTATTGCAATCGTCATTGTGGTTGTAATCGCGATGATATTGTCAACCAAAATTGGCAAACGGATTGCAAAAGGTATTGCCTCTCCTCTTGGAAAACTTGGGCAGCGTCTCAAGACTTTCTCCACGGGAGATTTAACCACACCATTCCCTATGGTTGAAACCGGTGACGAAGTAGAACATATGGAAAAAGATGCAACAGAAATGGCAAACAACCTCAATATTATTATCCATGATATCAGTGAAATATTAGGTGAGATGGCAAGTGGAAACTATGCTGTCAAATCAAAATATTCTGAAAAATACACTGGTGATTTCCAAAAATTATATGAGTCCATGCGCGGATTGCGGGATCAGATGATAGATACCCTCTCGTCAATTGGTGAAGTTTCCAATCAAGTAACTTCTGGTTCTGGTGATCTTGCCGAGGCATCACAAGTCCTTGCAGAAGGTGCAACAGAACAGACCAACGCGGTTATGGAATTACATGCCACGATTTCTGAGATTACAACCACAATGGAAAAAAGTGTGCAGAGCGCAGATGAATCTTACATAAAAGCACAGCATTATGCAGAAAAAGCAGATAACAGCCGTGAGGAGATGAATTCTATGATGGCTGCAATGGAACGCATCAATGCGGCCTCCAACAGAATCGGTGACATCATCTCTGAGATTGAATCTATCGCTTCCCAGACAAATCTCCTATCCCTAAATGCATCTATTGAGGCGGCAAGGGCTGGTGAGTCAGGGCGCGGCTTTGCAGTTGTCGCGGACCAGATTAGAGTACTGGCAAACCAAAGTGCCAAGGCGGCTGTCGACACTAGAGAGCTAATTGAAGGTTCTATTCGTGAAGTTACTGAGGGAAACCGCGCAGCAGAAAATGCTGCCAGTGCTATTGGTTCTGTTGTAGACGGTATTAAACAGATAGCTGATTTCTCCAAAAACCTTAAGACAATGGTCGAAGACCAAGCCGATGCGATGCGTCAGGCAGAACAGGGAATTAACCAGATTTCCGAAGTCGTGCAGAGCAACGCAGCAACTGCACAGGAAGCGTCTGCAACCAGCCAAGAACTGTCTGCTCAAGCAACAATCCTAAACGGATTAATTGGACAGTTCTCCCTAAAAAAAGAAAATAAGTGACATAAAAAATCTC
>DEPD01000191.1:53049-69273 GCA_002358575.1 Lachnospiraceae bacterium UBA3401
GAGATTTTTTATGTCACTTATATAGCCTGTCTGCCTACTTTTTGACTGCACTGTTCTACACAATCTGTATTAGTTCTTTATCTATAGTTTCTACAATTCACAATTATTTACAGTTCTTGGGAATGGGATTACATCTCGAATATTTCCCATACCTGTCAGATACATAACACAGCGCTCAAAACCAAGTCCAAATCCAGCGTGTCTTGCACTGCCATAACGTCTCAAGTCAAGATAAAAATCATAATCTGCTGGGTTCAAATGACATTCCTGCATTCTTCTTTCCAGAACATCAAGCTTGTCCTCCCTCTGGCTTCCACCAATAATCTCCCCAATGCCTGGCACCAGACAGTCCATCGCCGCAACTGTTTTGTTGTCCTCATTCAATTTCATATAAAATGCCTTGATTTCTTTGGGATAATCGGTTACAAATACTGGACGGCCAAACAGCTTTTCTGTTAGATATCGCTCATGTTCTGTCTGTAAATCACAGCCCCATGATACCTTATACTCAAATTCGTCATTGTGCTTCTCTAGCTCTGTGATAGCGTCTGTGTAGGTGATATGGCCAAATTCCGAACCTGCCACATGACGCAATCTCTCAATCAATCCTTTGTCCACAAATTGATTAAAGAATGCCATCTCCTCAGGCGCATTTTCCAGTACATAGTTAATAATATACTTAAGCATACTCTCAGCAAGCATCATATCATCCTTTAAGTCTGCAAAGGCAATCTCCGGTTCAATCATCCAGAACTCTGCTGCATGGCGCGTCGTGTTTGAATTTTCCGCCCGAAAAGTCGGACCAAATGTATAGATGTTTTTAAATGCCATCGCATAAGTCTCACCGTTTAACTGTCCGCTTACCGTCAAATTCGTAGGTTTGTTAAAGAAATCTTTGCTGAAATCAACCTGTCCATCTACTATTGGTAGATTCTTTAAATCAAGCGTTGTCACCTGAAACATTTCTCCTGCGCCTTCGCAGTCACTCCCTGTAATTAAGGGCGTATGAACATAGACAAAATCCCGCTCTTGGAAAAATTTGTGAATCGCATAAGCGCAGAGCGAGCGTACGCGAAATACTGCCTGAAATGTGTTTGTACGCGGTCTTAGATGCGAAATCGTTCTAAGATATTCAAAACTGTGTCTCTTTTTCTGCAGCGGATAATCTGGGGTGGAATCACCTTCAATCTCAATATGGACAGCCTGTATCTCAAATGGCTGTTTTGCCTCCGGCGTCAATGTCACAATCCCAGTTGCAATCACTGCCGCCCCCACATTCAGTTTTGAGATCGCAGTAAAGTTATCTAATTTATCACTGTAAACCACTTGTAGCGGTTCAAAAAATGTACCATCATTGATAACCAAGAATCCAAATGTTTTGGAGTCCCGCTTGCTTCTAAGCCAGCCGCCAACTGTCACTTCCTGATCTGCATAATCTTTATAATTGTACTGTAATTCACGTATGTTTATCATTGTTGTTCTTCCTTTCTTTCTTCAAAATGAAAAAAGTCCATTCACTCTGCTTCCCATTATACCCTTTTCAGGCTATGTACGCAATTATGTCTGGACTTTTTTCTGAATACCTCATATTATTGAGCAGCTTGCATCTGTGCCATATGGATAATATCCGATATTTCCATGCCAGATTTCTGCACGACTGCTCTGAGCTCATTCAGCTCTTCCATCTTTTGCATCTCCAAAAGCTCATTTAGTTCTTCTTTCTCCTTCTTGATACGCGTAGAAAGCGCCTCAATCAGTTCTTCCTTCTGTAAAATTTTCTCCTGTAATGATTTTTTTACTCCTCTTGCCATAATAATTCTCCTTATACTAGCACATACTTTTTTTTATTTTATATGTAATCATTATATGGACAAGAAAGGAAAATTATTCATATTTTTCTATCTTTTTGTACGATTTTTCTTTTCAAAGAAATAGTCTACTTCTTTTTTGACGGTTTCTGGTGGCATTGATTTGGATAAATATCCTTCTGGCTTGAGTGCAATCACTTTACTCACACTCTGCTTATCCACTTTACTAGTCAAAAAGATAACTGGAATATCAGCAAAATCCTTCTCTGAGCGAATCATCTCTAACACTTGGCTTCCATTACAGACAGGCATCTCATAATCCAATAAAACGAGATCTGGTCTGTCAAGTGTAATACTCCGAATTGCAGATAACCCTGATTTTGCAGTGAGTACTTCATAGTCACTGCTAAGCAGATCATTCATGGCCCTTAACATAAATTCAGAATCATCCACTACAAGAACTCTCTTTTTATTGCTTATTTTATCCTTTTCCGCTTTGTTTTGATTCAGATATTTTTCAACTTCAGTCATAGCATTCTCTGTAATAATAGAGACACCCCCCTCTGGCTGAAGCATATCTGTCGCCGCAACACAGTAGGCAAAATATCCTTTTCCAGTGTCAAACAACAAACTAAATTGTGGACTCTGTTTCTCAAATACTTTCTGAAATTGCTCATAAGTCAAAAGCTGTTCTTCCTTAATCTCAAACTTTTCAGAAGATGGAAAATATCCCTTAACACGCTCCACAAGCTGTTTTGCAACATATCTGGCAGCATTCATCAGCATAACATTCACTGCCTCAGACTTTATATCCATAACAGTACCAATCGTCCTAACAATAAGCTGTTGTTCAAAGATTAGATAAAATTCCCATCTTCTCTTATCCTTAGTGCTGTAAATCAAACGAAAATAAATACCATCTCCAAACTTTTCGCCGCCATAACAATTGCTAATCAACCGTGGGTCCAACTGAAACATATCATGCAGCAGATTTGCAATCGTCTGTCCCATCACTGCCTGCTCTTCTTCCGGCAGCAAGTTTTCCCACTGCTTTATTGTTTTACCACTCACAATCGCATAATCTTCTATTAGAGTATGTCCAATCAACCACCCTGCACAAACACCAAGAAAATGATTGATTGAATCCTCAGAATAGTTTGTTGCATCTAACTCCCCTTCCAATGCTGGAATTATTCTGTCTCGAAAATTTGCGTGAATGCGCTGATGCGTCTCAAGCCCCGCATACTCAATGGACGCCATATAGCTCTCCTCATCTGCAAAATGCTGAAACGCATGATCTCTAAAATACTTTACCGCTTCCTGACAAACCCATTGACTTTTCTCTTCCTGCCGTCCAAAATCAAATAATTTGTTCAGAATGCTGAACAATTTTTTATGTTCCTTATCAATAACTTCTACTCCAATATTATACCGTTCGTTCCATACTAATTGATTTCCCATTGTTTTCTCCTTTGCCCCCATAATAACTGCTATTGAAATATCAATTGAAATGTGAATTCCTTAGTCAACCAAATTATAACATGATTGTCAAAATAATGAAAGAGGTTTTCGTTTCTATTTAATTGTTTAAAATAGAATGAGTGGTAACGAATGACTTGTTTTTCTCGCTCTACTAATGTAATATGTAAAAAGAACTTTGTGTGTTCCTCAAAAACTTTTATAAGGCAGGAATTTTTTATGAAAATCACAGCCGTAATCGCTGAGTACAACCCCTTCCACAACGGACATCTCTATCAGTTGGATACCATACGTCATACAGAAAATGCGGATTTCATTCTTGTTATCCTGAGCGGAAATTTTATGCAACGCGGCATTCCCGCCATTGTAAACAAGTACGAACGCTGCCGCATGGCGCTTTTGCATGGCGCTGATCTTGTCTTTGAACTTCCTGTCTACTTTGCACTGGGCAGTGCAGAATACTTTGCGCAGGGAGCGGTTTCTCTGGCTGACAAACTCGGTGTTATCGACACACTGCACTTCGGCAGTGAATCTGGGGAGCTCTCTCAAATACAGCAATACGCACAAATCATTGCCAACGAGTCTGAACAATACAAAGCGGGATTGAACAGTTATCTGAAACAAGGCTATTCTTTTCCTGCTGCCAGGAGCAATGCTTTGTCAAAGATTTTCCCAGCAAAAGACCTCCGAAATTTTTTTAGCGCCCCGAACAATATTCTTGGAATGGAATATGTTAAAGCACTCATACAAAGAAACAGTGCAATCAAGCCTGCAACACTTATGCGAAAGGGCGCAGCGTATTCCTCTATCTCTTTAGAATCAGATAGTTTTATCTCTGCAAACGCTATACGAAACGCACTTTATTGCCAGTCATCCAATGCCGCCGCATCTGCGATTCAAAATCATTTGCCAGCTAATGTTTATGATATACTGCAAAATCAAGAACACCTGTACGCAGAAGATTTTTCTGAAATCCTTCTATATAAAATGTTGCAACTTTACGGCTGTAAGAATGCCTTCGCCGATTACTTTGATATTGGAGAACAATTGTCTCATACACTGCATAACAATCTCTCTCGCTTTGTTTCTTTTGAAGACTTTGTACTGTTATGTAAGACCAAAAATCTGACACACTCCCGTATCTGCCGCGGCCTCATGCATATCCTTTTAGGATTGACGCAAGAGCATGCAGATACTTTAAAACAGCAGGATTACACCCCCTATGCAAGATTGCTTGGTTTTACTTCCCGCGGTCAGAAGCTATTGAAATCCATCAAGGCAAACGCATCAATTCCTGTCATAACCAAACCTGCACATGCATTAAAGCAATTCAGTGGCACTGCCCTGGCAACACTGCAATCCGATTTGTTTGCAACGAATATTTATGAGAGTGTTCGACAGCAAAAACAACGGCGTCAATTGGGTAATACTGTTAGCCTTCCACGACAGAATGAACTGACCAGTAAACTAATCAAAGTCAATTTTTAAAGCTGTGGATTGGTGCGGGTATTCTACCCCCGCGATTTACAAACGCATCACAAGAATATTGGTTGACAGGCATGATTGGCGCATATCCAAGCAGCCCTCCAAACTCAACACTATCCCCTACAGTCTTGCCAATCACAGGAATAATGCGCACTGCGGTCGTCTTTTGGTTAATCATTCCAATCGCAAGCTCATCCGCTATAATGCCTGCAATAGTCGTCGGTTTCGTATCACCAGGAATTGCAATCATGTCCAGTCCAACAGAACAAACGCAAGTCATCGCTTCAAGTTTTTCCAGCGTAAGTGCCCCTGCATTGACCGCATCAATCATGCCTTGATCCTCGCTGACCGGAATAAAGGCTCCACTCAGTCCACCAACATAGGAAGATGCCATCACACCGCCTTTTTTCACTTGATCATTTAGCAAAGCAAGTGCTGCCGTTGTTCCTGGAGCACCTGCATACTCAAGCCCAATCTCACATAAAATGTCAGCTACGCTATCGCCGATAGCTGGCGTGGGCGCAAGCGAAAGATCTACAATCCCAAACGGAATCCCAAGTCGTTTTGATGCTTCCTGTGCAACCAACTGCCCGACACGTGTCACTTTAAAGGCTGTCTTTTTAATTGTCTCACAGAGCACCTCAAAATTTTCTCCACGCACATGCTCCAATGCATTCTTGACAACTCCTGGACCGCTGACACCAACGTTGATAATAGCATCTGCCTCTGTGACACCGTGAAAAGCCCCTGCCATAAATGGGTTGTCATCTGGCGCATTACAAAACACCACCAATTTGGAGCATCCAATCGAATCCCTCTCCTTCGTGCCTTCTGCTGTCTCCTTAATGATATCTCCCATCAATCTAACCGCATCCATATCAATTCCAGTCTTGGTGGAGCCTAGATTGACAGAACTGCACACAAGTTCTGTCTGCGCAAGTGCTTGTGGAATGGAACGCAATAACAATTCGTCTGCCTTGGTCATTCCCTTTGACACCAGCGCAGAATAACCTCCAAGAAAATTAACCCCAACTTCTCTACCCGCCTTGTCAAGCGTTCGAGCAATTGTCACAAAGTCTTCAGAAGTCCTACATGCAGCTCCGCCAACCAAAGCAATCGGTGTGACAGAAATCCGCTTGTTTACAATAGGAATCCCAAACTCCTTCTCAATCGTCTCGCCCACAGCCACCAGGTCCTTTGCAACAACTGTAATCTTGTTGTAAATTTTCTCGTTGAGCCGCGAGAGATCAGAATCTATACAGTCCAACAAACTGATGCCAAGTGTGATTGTCCTGACATCCAGATTGTCCTTCTCAATCATTTTATTAGTTTCCAATACTTCATTTATGTTTATCATCTCAAATGTCCTCCATTATAGATTTCTTGAAAAACTTTTATATACACACAAACACAAATTAAAGCCTGTGCATACTGTTAAAAATTTCCTCCCTCTGACATTTGACGATAACACCAATCTCTGCACCAAGTTTGTCTAAGTCATCAGAAACCTCACTGACCGACTTGACTGCCTGCCCCATATCCGCTATCATCATCATGTTAAAATAATTATCCACAATGGTCTGCGAAATATCCAGAATATTAATTTTGTTCTCAGCCAAATAGGTACATACCTTAGCAATAATTCCAACAGTATCTTTTCCCACTACAGTAATAATTGTTTTTTTCATAATATGTGACTCCTATCTTTTAATCTTTATATCTCCACCATTTGCGACATCTCACTCCGACCCGCCACAAAGATTGGAAAATCATCTGGTTTATAGGGATTGTCCGCCATGGAAATTTCCAGCCGCACTGTTTCATATGCCAATTCCGCCCGATTATTATCCTTGCTTAAATGCCCCAAAAACACTGTTTTCAAATTGTCATGCAGCAATCTGCTCAATAGTCTGCCCGACAGCTCGTTAGACAAATGTCCTTTTTTGCCAAGTATCCTTTGTTTTAAGCAATATGGATATGGTCCTGCTTGCAACATATTAATATCGTGATTGGCCTCTAACAAAAGGACATCCATTCCTCGGAGACTCTCAACCGTATATGCGTCGTAAGTACCCAAATCTGTCGCAACTGCCATGCGTTTATTTCCATACTGAAATCTGTATGCTGCCGGCTGAGCTGCATCATGGGATATTTTTATTGGATTGACCGTGATATCCTTTAAAATAAACTTTTCGTCAATGCTAACTGCATGAAAAAGTGAGTCCTCTATTCCCCCAAGATTACTCACTTTCTTAATGGCAGCTATTGTCCCTTCTGTAGCATAGACCGATATGCCAAATTGTCTGCACAATGCACCCAAACCGTTGATATGGTCTGCGTGTTCATGTGTGATTAGTATCCCATCAATATCTCTTCCTGTCAGTCCAAAGTGATTGAGTGCCTCCAGTGTTCTCTTGCAGCTTATCCCCGCGTCTACCAGAAGATGTGTCGCCTCTGTACCAATATAGATACAATTTCCACTGCTTCCACTGGCTATACTGCACATTCTCATCTATTTTTACTCCTGTTCTATACCAATCTTATTTTATTTCCAATATACCTCTATCTTATCCCCATTGTAAATTTCCTGTGTATACTGTGCATCTTTTCCATTGACAAGTGTAGCAATTCCTCCTCCACGCACTCTGCTAGTATCAAAATCAATATAATCAAATATATCCACAAACATATAGCTCTGTTTGCCTCTCATCACAATCGGATTCTGATTTACTATAACAATAATCTTTTTGCCAATTTCTTCTTTTACTTCCTCTTTTGGCTCTTCTTTTTTCTTAGTCTCTGGTTGCGCGGCTGTCTCTACCGCTTTTTCCTGCTTTGGTTCTTCCTCTGCAACTGGTTCTGACGCGGATTCCGTTGGTGCTTTCTCTGCTGCTTCACTGTTGGAATCTGGTGCTGTCTCCTGTTTTTTCTCCGATTCTGTTTCCTTATCTGCAGACGTTGTGACATTCTTATCTACATTGGAATCTGTATTTTCTTTTTCATTGTCTGGCGCCTCTGAAACCGTCTCCTGCGCTGGTAATTCCTCTGACTTCTTCTCTGTATTTAAAATGCCCTGCTCCCTTTTTTTCTCTGCCTTTGACACATGATCCTTGACTGCATCTCTAACTGCTTCCCGCTGTGATTCCTTATAAATTTCTTTAAGTTCATGTTCTTTTCGATTCTTAATTTCAATCTTATCAGAAGCATGAATCTCCACTGTATCGTCAGCCTTCTCACCATTGACAAAAAGAAGCATATCCTCCGGCGACAAATCCATAAACGCAAAAAATGAATCATATGTATAGGTGGTAAACACTTCAATTTCATCACCATTTTGTATCAAATATTCTTCTGTGACCGCAGTGCCATTTACTTTTACTGGTTTTGGAAGCTGCATGTCATCACCGTTTACTGAAACGACAATCTTCCCATTATAGTCGATCAAATCTGCAATCTTTTCCTGCGGAGGATTACCAAGTGTAGATTCCTCAAGCACAATCACATCATTTGCCTTGATATTATAACTGAGACTGACTTCCTCCCCATTTACATAAATGTGCGCACTTTCTCCATACTCTCCTTTTGTGACACGGTTCTTGCCATTTACTGTATAGCGCAGCTCTTCCCCGCGCCTTGGAAAAAGACCATCTCTAGTAAAATCTGCCTGTATTGCAGCATCGGTCACAGTGAGCTTATTATTGTCATAGAGCTTAATCTTACTGCCATTAAAAGTGATATAGATAAAATTATTGTACTGCTCATAGTATGTGAGACAGATTCCAATCGGTGTAATAATCGTAGAATCCTTTAATGCGTCCTCCGGGAAATCAATATCCCGCATAATCTCCTCTCCGCGAAGTGCAACACGCTTTGGGTCCAGTCCAAGTTCTGCTGCGATCAACTCATTAAATCCCTTAATTTTTCCGCCACCGCCAACGATAAACACAGCGCTTGGAGAAGTTCCACCATTCAGTTCCTTGATAGTATTAGCTGTAAGCTTTGCCATCCGTTCAATCTCATCTTGACAAATCGCGATTACTTCTTTCGCCGTAATCGTCTGCTCCGTACCCATAATATCCTCATACACAATCTCGTCCTGCTGAGTCGCCGCTGTCTTAATCATCTCCGCAGTGCCAAAATCAATCAAGCAGGTTTTTGCCAAAAGTTCTGTGAGCGTATCCCCCGCGCAGGGAATCATTCCAAATGCAACTACTGTGCCATCATCTGTGATAGAAATATCTGATGTCCCAGCACCGACATCAACCATTGCAATATTTAACAGTCTAAATTTCTCTGGAATGGCAACTCGAATCGCCGCGATTGGCTCCAGCGTGAGATTTGCAACCCGCAATCCAGCAAGCTCCACTGCACTGTACAGACCATCCACAACATCATCTGGCAAAAAGGTTGCAATAATGTCTGCCCCTATTGTTTTCGCCTTGTGATGTTCTGGCTGTCCCATCCACAACCCATTTAAGTAGTAGCGCACAACTGAGTATCCTACACAATAAAAATGCATATCTGTATCATTATTATCTTGAAATTCTGCAAATGCCTGTTCTATACCTAGTGAGATCAGATTGCTCATATCCTCTTTTGTAACATTTCGCTCCTTGTCAAGATCCATATCTGCATGTACATTCATTGTCTTAAGCACACGTCCAGCAGCCGCAATACAAACTTCATTTAGTTTGACACCTGTCTTATCCTGCAGGCATTGCCTGATATCTGCTATGGCGGCGGCTACCCTGTTGATATCATGAATCTGCCCGTCGAACATGGCACGCGTCTGATGCTGTCGGATTTCTTGTGCTGTCACGACAAATCTTTCTCCTTGTCTGTAACCCACAGTACCTACAATACTTCTCGTACCGATGTCCAATCCAAATACAAGCTCCTCCCCATTCACGTTCCTCTCGTTCATACCTCAACCCCCATAATTTTATTGATCTGTCTGTAGGTTTCCTCCAAATCGCCATTGTTCGTGATTACCACCTGGCAGTGTTTTCTAAATTCTTCCTCACACAATTGCCCCTTCATTATCTCTGTTATCTTCTGTGCGCTGTATTGTCTGTTCTGTGCAAGCCGTTTTTCCCGAACTGCCACGTCAGAATGAATATACCACATCTCATCCACAATCTGGTCATAATGTTCTTCTATTAAAAGTGCAGCTTCTATAAAAAAGTATTCCACCACGCCTTTTTTACGCTCACAAGCAATTTGTTCAAGGATATACTTTTTCACTTCTGGATGTACAATACCATTTATCCCTGCCAGCAGTGCATTATCCCCAAAAATAGCTGTTGCCATCTTTACTTTGTCAATTGTATTATCAGTGTTTAATATCTCCTGACCAAGAAGCGCAACGATCTTTTGATAACATGCCTGTCCTGGTTCATACAATTTGTGCGCCGCCTCGTCCGCTCTTATGACTCTACAAGAAAACCGTGCTTCTATATAGGAAAGAACTTTTGTTTTCCCTGCGCCAACGCCGCCAGTAATCCCTATGATTTTCATGTTATTTTGCCTCATACCAGTCAGTCCCTGTGTGAAGGTCAATCTCCAATTTTACTGCCAACTCACATGCATTTTGCATTTCTTGTGACAGAACTGCCCTCACTTCCTCAACTTCATCATTTCTAGTCTCAATCAACAGCTCATCATGTATCTGCAAAATTAGCTTTGACCGAAGTCCCTTTGCCTTCAGCGCATTATAGACATGAACCATCGCATACTTGATAATATCCGCTGCTGTTCCCTGTATTGGGGAGTTCATGGCAACACGCTCCCCAAAAGAACGCTGGTTAAAATTTGTCGATTTTAACTCTGGAACAGGTCTGCGCCTGCCAAACATTGTCTCGCAATATCCCTTCTCTTTCGCGTCCTCCACCAGCCTATCCAAAAACTTCTTAATTCCAGGATATGTTTTAAAATATTCATCAATATAACTCTTCGCCTCCTTGGGTGTGATACTTAAATCCTGACTCAATCCGAAAGAGCTAATGCCATATACAATTCCAAAATTTACTGCCTTTGCATTGCGCCTCTGTAAATCCGTAACCTCCGCAAACGGCGTGTGAAATACCTTTGATGCGGTAATTCTATGAATATCCTCATCCATTTTATATGCTTCAATCAACTGCTGATCTTCCGACATGTGCGCCAGCACGCGCAGTTCTATCTGGGAATAGTCCGCATCCATAAAGATACAGCCCTTCTGCGGAACAAATACCTTGCGGATTCGTCTGCCAAGCTCCATACGCATTGGTATATTCTGCAAATTTGGCTCTGTAGAACTCAGTCTGCCTGTCGCAGTGATTGTCTGGTTGAAGTTTGTGTGTATCTTGTTTTCGGCATCAATATACACTGCAAGTCCATCTGCATAAGTTGACTTCAGCTTTGTAAGTCCTCTGTACTCTAAAATATCCTTGACAATCGGATTTTCTGGCGCAAGCTTCTCAAGTACTTCCGCTGCCGTCGAATACCCAGTTTTTGTCTTCTTTCCACCGGGCAGCTTCATCTTTTCAAATAAAATTTCACCCAACTGCTTTGGAGAATTAATATTAAAGACTTCTCCAGCCGCAGTGTGAATTGTCTTTTCCAACTCGTCAATTCGACCATTAAGCGCTTCCCCATAAGCCTTTAATTCCTCTGGTCGAACAAGGATTCCCTCTCGCTCCATATCAAACAGCACATAGGTCAACGGCATCTCAAGTTCTCGAAAAAGCTTATCCATCTTATTCTGCGCCAATGCTGTCTCCAATAACGGTTCTGCGCAATACAAAACATACGTTTCTTTCGCAAGGTAGGATAAAACAGCCTCTTGCTGATTTCGATATGCTGTACTAAAATCTGTCTTTCCAAAAATCTCTGCCCATTTTTGTAACGTAATACTTAGATATTCTTCCGCCACTTCCACAATATCATAATCGCTCTTGAGCGGATTTATCAAATATGCCGCAATCTTACAGTCAAAAAGTTGTTTTGTCAACTCATACGCCGACAACTTTCTGTCATTTTCCTCTGAAAACAGAGTGCCATAATCATTTTTGATATCAAATACAGCGACCGACATCTTCTCTGATAAAAACATTCGCTCAATCTGCTGTTGCAGATATGTCACAGATATCACATTACTGCTTTCTATAAAATAAACATTTCGCTCCTTATCCGAACCGCCGCACAACATACAGCCAAAAATTGCTTCCTCTGCATCCATTTGCAGATACATCTGTCCGTCCGCACGCGCACCAAAATCACCCGCGCCTTTCGCCCGGACATTAATTGGTCGTATCGCTGCAAAACCAGCTTGAATCACCCTGTCAAAAGCACTTTGAACATCCTCTTTTGTCCGAATAGCGACCACCTTAATATCTTTATTTATATCAATATCCACTGTATTATTTTCCCGTTCAGACTGTCCAAATTTACCATGCAAGGAGTATTTTTTCAACAGGTTATTAGACTCCGCCGAAAAGATATTCGCAGCGTGAAAAGCAGCCTTTTCCAGTGAAAAATCAACCACTCCATTTTTATGAATGCCCCAAAGCTCTTTCTTTTGTATAACTGCCTCTTTGTTCTGCAACAAGCTTTCGCGAATACTCTTTTGCGGCACGTCGTCCAAATGTGCATACAATGCCGTTATCACATCTTCCTCTGCAGCATAGATATGCAGCAAATCAATTGCAGTCTGTTTCCCAATCTGTGCTATTTCTGTCAATACTTGCAGCGCAGAAAGACACTCAGGCCCAAACTGGTATTCTTTTTTCACGGCATCCATACCATAATCTTGAAATGCAATCTTTCCACCGCTTGTTTCCACCAAACAAATTTTGGTCCGGTCTGAGGCAAGCTGCAAAATATTTTGCTCGCTTGTCAGCAAAGTAATTTCTAGTGCTTGTTTTTCTAAATACCCTACAATGCTTCCCAAAAGGTCTGATACTTTGTCCTCTTCTGACTCGAAAAAATGAATTTTCATCGCAGGCAAAAGCTCCTTTAATACAGGAACTTGTTCTTTTAACCCCGCTGACTGTCCCTCCGCTTCGGTTCCCAAGACTACACTTAGATAATCTGGTTTTTCCGCCGTCACTACTTTTAACAATAATGTCACAAATCCGAAGATGGCATTGGTGTGTAATCCTGTTGCATCTGTCATTATCGGTACATTATAATACGCTTTTTGTAAAATGTTATTGCCATCTATCAAAACAATCCTGCTCATGATGTCCTAACGCCTCCCAGCAAAAATATACAAAATATCAATGAGCCAACTAAAAAAAGACCGGCTTTAAGCTGTTTGAATACCTTTTTGCGGGTAATAATCCGATTCAGCCTGTCCTCCAGTTCGCTCTGTACATCTATATCCTCATCATTCTCAAGTCTGCTGATACCTTCCAATAGAAGGTATTCAACCGTAAGTTCCTCCATACACTCGCTGCAGGAAGTTATATGTTCCACCAATTGATACTCCGTATCCCTGTCCAATTCATCTTTCAAAAACAGATGAATCCATCGCTGCGCCTCTTTACAATCCATCGCTGCCCTCTTAGTTAATCTGTTACTGTTCACTCCGTTCCAGTAACGAGTAAAAATCCATGCAAAATTTGCTTCGCAAATGGATTTTTACTTGCTATATGCACGTTTTCTTACGGACTTTAGCAGTAAATGCTAAGTCCTGTCTAAACAGCAACGTCAATCTACATCTTGTGAAAACCGCGCCATAACAGGCCACATGGCTATCCTTACATACTACTTCCCTAATGATACACTAAATTCCATCATATTAAAAGGGTGAAATAAAAAAATTTCACTTTTTTACAGTTTATTCCACCATTTTTTGTATAAAATAACAATGGCAGCAGAGCCATTCCCTAAGTCTCTGCTGCCTTTTTGCAGTTTTGTTGACTATATGATTGTATCTCCATCACTGATACGTTGTATCAACGCCTGCATTTCTTCCTTGCTCTTCACGCCTTTGCTCTCCGCAAGAATTTGTTCTTTTTCATATTCTGTCAGCTTACCATAATTATTGATCGCCTGCTCGTCCATTGCCAATCCGAACGCCAGTCCAAGCGGCAGCACACCGCCCTGCAAACCATCTGTATAATCCATAATCACACCTCGTTCTTATCTATGCTGCTACCACAAATCACTTGCGCGCCCTGCAATTACAGGTTGCAGATACTGTCGGTCGAAAAAACTGACCGCCAGTATAACATGATGCGCACAACCGTATAAGGAAATATACCGCTTTGCAGCTACAGTTGGCGCGATACTCACGACAGATTTCATCTATCGTGAGTATAGTATAGTATCTCCTAGAAAAGATGTGATTATGTATTTTCTATTATCCTATTTCTTCCCCCAAAGCACCAGAGAAATACCTTCCTATATTGGCAATAAAACTGAGCGTATCTGCCTTCATAGCATCTGGAAATGCTGTCAGCACTGGTGCAGTCTCAAAACTTAATACATGATTAAAATGTATTTTTTTAATCCTTTGATAAAGCCTTCCCAGTCTGTAGAAGTTTTATTTTCACGACTTCTAGTAAAGGAAAGTTGTTTTCTATTTCAATACTCTCTAGCATCATATCTGTAATGAAATTTTGCAACCATATCTTATCCTTTTTCCTAGAAAACCGCGGTGCATATAATATTGGTATATCTATCCCGTTTTCCCGACAAGCACTAATCATATTTAAACAGCGTTCCATGTATATGTAGAACCCCCTCTGCAAAAAGCGCTCTTTTTTCCACTTTTTCATCATCTCGTATTATGGTGGCAAGTGCACGTTCTTTTCCGCGGTCTGAAGAGAGTGTCACTTGAAGCGCTTTCGCAAATTCAGTCTTATCTACTTTTATATCATTAACACACTCAAGATGAATCATATAGTCAAAGTCCTCATCTGTATGTTCTTCTAAAGGACTATTCACATCATAACACAAAAACAGAAGCGTGGATTGTCCCAGTAATCTGCAAACCGCTCTTTCGCTGTTTCTCTGTTTCGTCCCAATGCATATATCTTACAATTCAAATCACAAAATTTATTCTGTTTCATCAGTACATCAATGGCAAAGCTGCCAATCAATCCACACGCTCCAGTGATAAGAATTTTTTTATCCCGTAGTTTATCCCACGAAAAATTGCATTCTGCTACATATCTAATATCTTCCATATACATTTTACTGTCCAAAAGTTTCACCATGTCCCCCTATTTCAACCACTTATCTTTCTCCATTTTTTTAATACGCCTTAAACAACTCAAGATCGTCCTTCGTAGTGATTTTAATGTTTTTATCCGATCCCGCCGCAAAATATAATTTTCTCCCAACTCAACCATCATAGTGTTGGTAACGACCATCTGGAAAAGAACAGTAAAATTATAGAAATTATTGAAGATAGTGAACTTGCTTACCCTCATTCTGACCACGAATTTTTTTGTAAAAATCAAATAATTTTTCTGCATATCTGCGTTTTGTATCAATTGACGGATGCATATAGTAATTTAGCGTAATTTTTACGTTAGAATGTCCAAGCATTTCACACAAGGACTTTGTATCCACACCACCTTCAACGCAATTCGTAGCATATGTATGACGCAGTGTATGAAAAGTTTTATAGGTAATACCCACTTCTTCAAGAATTTTCTTGTAATGGTTTCTCATTGTTTTAGGATCTAGCGGCTTGTCCCCGCCAAATATATATTCTTTATCATTCTGAAAGTTCAATAACAACTTTATGATGGAATCTGGCAAGGGAATCTCACGCATAGAATGGCTGCTTTTAGGCACAGTTTCCACCAATGCAGTTTTCGTTTTGACCCCCTCTATATATAACCGTTGCACTGTCCTTTTTATGGTAAGTATTTTATTGTCTGAATCAATATCTGACCATTTTAGGGCACTGAGTTCTCCTATACGCAAACCTGCAAACATACACAGCAATACCGCCATTTTAAAAATATCAATTTGATGATAAAGTGTTGTGAGTAGTTTTGACTGTTCTGCTTCTGTAAATATTTTCACTGGCTTTTGGTATTTACTAAAAGATGGCCTTTTTATGGAAGGTAATATTATAGAATACTGCGCAGAGGCATATTTCAAAATCTGGTTTAATACACAATAAATTCCCTTTTGTGTATTACATGCCATATTGGATTCTAATAAGTGTTCAGAAATCTTATCTTTTACAAAGGATTCTGTCAACTTATCCAGTTTTGTCTCTCCCTCCATGATTATTAACCACATATCCAAACATACACACCAGCTCTATGATCCTATCTGGATTATATGCTACCTATTCTCCTGAAAAAGTATTATATTCAACATCTTTTTTTATTGGGATACTTAGGAATTATAGAAAAATAACTGACGCATCTTGAATTGGCTATTTCTCCGATTATGCATGCCAAAAAGTTTCGCCGTAGCCCGCTACGCCTACGTTTTTTGACAT
>DEPD01000121.1 GCA_002358575.1 Lachnospiraceae bacterium UBA3401
CAGGCATTTTGGCGCTGGCTCCGACCCCATGCAGCAAGTGCATGGTACGGGGGTGAAAAGTAATGATAAAGCCGCAAAGGCGTGCGTAGGGAAAGGGATTTCCCTGCTTGACCTTAGAGAGAATAGTGGGGAGATAGAATGGATCAGATTGATAAAAATATAGCATCTAATTTAAGAAGAATTAGAAAGTCTAAAAATATGAGTTTAGATATGTTGGCGCGGAAAACGGGAGTGAGCAAGAGTATGTTGGGACAGATCGAGCGCGGAGAATCGATTCCAACAATATCCACAGTTGCAAAGATTACAAACGGTATTGGCATTTCTTTTGAGGAATTGCTCTATCTGCCAACAGCGTCTGTGTTGGTGGTGGACAATGACAAGCTTCCGGTTGTCAGATACAAGGAGGGCGCATATCAGGTACACTCATTTTTTCCAGGGGAAAAACGGGGGATTTTTGAGGTGTTTGAATTGAAGATTGAACCAGGAGGAGACTGCGAAAATCTGTCGGAGGAGACGGACAGTTGTGAATATATTATAGTAGCACAGGGAGTACTTACATTAAAGACTGCGGAAGGCATCTACGAAGTGGCAGCCAGTCACGCTGTAAAAATTGCTTCAACACAAAATTACTGTTACCAAAACAGTGGCAGCAGTTTGCTTATTCTTTATATCTTTGCGGCGTATGGCAATTGCTGTTGATGAATTATTAGAAAAAATATAGCAATTTTAACAAAAATTTACTACTTTTTGATGAAATATTGCAATTTTTTTACAAAAGAGATAGAATATTATCAACAAAGAGTAGGAGGATTTAGAATGGGTAAAAAGAAAAAAAGTTTAATTAGTTCAATTATGTGTCTGTGTGGTGCAGTGGCAGCAGTAACGGGAATTGGGATTGGTGCAAATGCGATATTCTCGATTGGAGATATGTCAACATCTTCTTATGATACATATGAGGAAGCAGTGGATGAGGGCTACAAGACGGAAATTAAATCACAAGTGCAGAGTGCACTTGCAGTGATACAAAGCGAGTATGATAAGTTTCAGGCGGGAGAAAAAACGGAGGAACAGGCACAGGAAGATGCAAAGGACGCTGTGCGTGCTATGCGGTACAGAGATGATCAGAGCGGATATTTTTGGATTGATGGTATGGATTATGTGTTGGTGATGCATGCTGTACTAACAGATCAGGAAGGGGATAATCGTAAAGATCTAAAGGACCAAAATGGGGTTATGATCACACAGTCTGTGGTTAATGTCTGTAATAGCGCAGACAAATGCGGATATAACGAATTTTATTTTACGAAATCAGATGGAAGAACGATTGCACCCAAAATTGCTTATTCTGAGTTATTTGAGCCGTGGGGGTGGGCAGTCTGCACAGGAAATTATGTTGACGATATGAATGCGACAAAGGAAGTGGTTCGGAAAGAATTGAATGAGGAATATATGGGTGTACTAGTGCGAACAAACGCTGTATTTTTCACTGTAATTTTAATTTCGTTAATTGTGGCATTTGTTGTCGGTAGACAGATTGTAGCTCCACTGAAAAAGATTCAAATATTTGCACAGATGATCTCAGAAGGAAATCTGACTACCAGCGTGCAAGTAAAAACAAGAAATGAGATTGGACAGACGGCGGATGCATTACATGTTGCACAGGAAAATATGCGAGCACTTTTACGAGGAATAATAGAAGTATCAAATGGTGTTGACAATGCTCTTGGGGCTTTTAATAAATCCTTTAACAGCATGAAAGAATCTATTTCGCAGGTTTCGGTGGCAGTGGAATCCATCGCCGAGAATGTGACAAGGCAAGCGTCCTCCACAGATGAGGCAAACGATAATGTAGTAATGATGGCAGATCAGATCAATCAGACAGGTACTGAGGTGACAAGTCTTAACAGAAATGCAGATGAGATGAACCGCATTAGTGAACAGTCTATGCAAACACTCAAACAACTGATTGATGTGAACAATAAGACTCGCGAGAGTATTTCTGCAATGGCAGAACAGACAAAGAGTACAAACCGATCTGTAGAACAGATACATATAGCAGCAAATCTAATTAATGAGATTTCAGATCAGACAAGTTTGCTGGCACTGAATGCAAGTATTGAGGCAGCACGTGCAGGGGAGGCAGGGAGAGGTTTCTCTGTTGTGGCAGATGAGATTGCAAAGCTTGCAAATCAGTCTGGGGAGTCCGTAGAGGAAATCAGCAGAACTGTGATCGCCTTGCAGGACAACGCAGAGAAATCTGTCACTGTGATGCGAGAAATTAATGAGGCAGTAGAAATACAGGTCAACTCTCTGACAGAGACACAACATATAATGGAAAAATTGCATCAAGAACTTGTAAACTGTTTTACTTCAGTACATTGTATTGATACAATGACACAAAAAATTGACGGCCAGCGGGAGAGCGTTACCAGTTCACTTTCTGTATTGAATGAGCTAGCGCAGGATAATGCATCTGTTGCGGAGCAGACTGCGGCAATGTCAAGTGAACTTTCCAGAGAGGTGAACGATTCTACTCGGATTGTGGAAGATTTGGATGAAAAAGTAAAAACACTCATTGAAGATGTGAATCAATTTAAAATATAGTATAATAAAAAATGCCTTTTGGGCATTTTTTATTATACGAATGCGGAAATATATTTCTCTACTCGATTGCTAAACTTCTTCATCCTCTGGGAAGGGAGCGATATTTTCCTTATCATCGACGGGAACCCATGCATTTCCAAAAGGAATATCACGAAATAGGGCTGCGAGTCCCGTAATCTGTTTTAGACGTAGAATTTCATCTCGCTCCATGCCAAGATGTTTGGAAATCCATGCATCAGAACGTCCCAATTCATGCAGTTCTTTGATAATGTTGCTCATTAAGTCTACACTGTGAGAGCCTCTGGCACGATTGTGGCGAATGGTGCTTGCCATACGGTGGTCTAGTGGTTTGTTGATGACAGAAACCGGTAACAGACCATGTTCCCGCTCATAGATATCGGGATAATCCAACATAATACGATAGCGATGAAATCCGTCCACGATAATGTAAGAGTCATCAAGTTCATCGTGATAACAGACAATTGGCATTGTGTAACCATCTTCTTTAATGCTGTCATAGAGAAGTTTAAGTTCAGGAGGTGCGACGGAATTTGGATTATATGTATTAGGTTTTATTCTTTCAATTGGGACTGAAATAACCTGATAAACAGGACTTTGGTATGTCATATATTGTCACCTACATTCTGGTATTTTTGTTTTAAGAAACTAATATTTTCTTTTTGCTGCTTGGTGAGACCAAATCCCATAAAACGGCAGATATGGTCATTTTTCAAAATACAATAGCACATGCGTTTCCAGCTTGGAATATCTTTTGAGGACTTGATATCGTCTGTGTGGTCTGGAATTTTACCGATAAAGATAACACGCGCATTTTTCATTAGGGTATAGTTTGATACACCATTGCGCCGAATTTGATAACCATGTGCGACTAACTCTTCGATAGTTTTTTCTTCCAATCCTCCTCCTACATTGTGCCAGAAATCAATAGAAGTCTGAAATTTTTTAATGTAATTGTTTCTGAGTCGCACAGGCAGAGTATCTAGTAAAAATTTAGTGTAAGATTCCCATGTGTGTCCTTCTGGCAGGGTCAGATTGCGGTATCCAAGCGCTTTTGTTTTCCCGTAGATGGACCCAAAGTTTGCCCCACGTACACGTCCGACAAGTTTGGCCCATATTTCTGGGTCGATGACACGATATAAATTTAGACTCTCTTTGGCGTAATCACCAAAAGGTGAGGCGACGCGCATCTGATCGAGTTTTAGTCCAGACATATAATAAAGGTCATATAAATGATTGTAATCGTAAGAAAAAACATAGTTGGCATGCCATACATCATAGATGGACCAATCGTAGATTGGCGAGGCACACCATACGTCCTTAAATTGTTTGCTGATCCAACAGGTATTACCATAACCATATTTCCGATTTAAAATACCGCTGTAGCGCTGCATGGATTCGTCCGCGCGGATACCAAGCAGGCAGATGGTTTTTTTATTGTCATGGGAGATACGATACCATCGACCAAATTGTTTGGCGAGATCCTCCTGATGCATACGATAGTGGTAAGTTGTAATCGGATTATTTTTCAAATTAATCACATATGGATGGTCTGGCATAGGGCGCACCCATGCGTCTTCTTTGGTATCGTCCCAGGGATACCAGAACATCTCATAGTTGCTGAGTGCTGTTCGGGTCGCCATAGGAAGGCATACCCAGTAAGGCTCGACATCATTCTCAATTCGGGTAAATGTTTGTTCGACATAAGCTGTCGTGGCAGAATATTGCGCCTCGAAATCCTGATGAAAAACACCAATTTTTTTGTTTGGATAAAATTTTTTCTGAAAGTCCAGAGTAAGGTTTAAAAGTAGACCGCTGTCTTTTCCACCAGAAAAGGAGACAAAGATATTATCAAATTCTTTAAAGATAAACTGAAATCTGTTTTGTAGTGCATCATACACATTCTGACTAGCATATTTTCGTTTCGTTGTAATCACCACCTCTTTTGTATTTATATAATTTAACATATTTTTCCAATTTTAACAAGTATTCCCAAAATAAAAGAATTTAAGATAGCCTAAAAACATTATTGTTCCTGTATACTTATGGTATATTGACTTTTCTTATGCTTGCATTTAAGATAGAATACATGTACACATATAATTTTTTGACAAACACGAAGAACTTATGATAGATTTTAAGGGGATATTTGGTGAAAGGTGTGATTTTGTGCCTGTGATGGCAATTATGATAGGGATTCAGGCAAGCGGTAAAAGTACTTTCTGTAAATGTTATCTGATGGGATATGACAGAATTAACTTGGATACGCTACATACACGAAACAAAGAGAACACAGCGATAAATGAGGCATTTCGAGTAAAGCATGATATGGTGATTGACAATACCAATCCGACAGCGCAGGACCGGGAAATGTATATTCGCAAGGCAAAAGAAAATGGATATCGTGTGGTTGGTTATTTTATGCAATCAAAACTGCAAGAGTGCGTCGCGCGAAACAATCAGAGAGAAGGGAAGGCAAAAGTTCCAGCAAAAGCAATTGCGGCAACTTCAAATCGACTTCAAATACCATCGTATCAGGAAGGATTTGACGAGTTATATTTTGTCAAGCTGACAGAGGCAGGAGCATTCGTCGAAAAATGGAAGGAGGAAAGTTTAAATGAATTTTGATGAACTGGATAAGAAGATGCGGGTATATGAACAGTCGTTGGATCAGGTTATTTTGCCGGAAATTTATCTGGTTGCGCGGCTTGACGGCAGAGGGTTTACAAGACTCACAAAAGAAATATGCAAGTTTGAAGCACCTTTTGACTTGCGTTTTCGGGATTTGATGGTTCACACAGTTCAAAGTTTGATGGATTGCGGATTTCGGGTGGTATATGGATTTACGGAGAGTGATGAAATTTCACTGTTGTTTGCGCCAGGAGAAAATACCTTTGGAAGAAAGGTAAGAAAATACAATTCGACATTGGCTGGGGAGGCGAGCGCTGCCTTTTCCCTAGAGCTTGGAAAAGTGGCTGCATTTGACTGCCGGATTGTGCCGCTGCCTACAGTGGAGCGCGTGCAGGATTATTTTTTGTGGCGTCAGGAGGATGCACACAGAAATGCACTGAATGCGCATTGTTACTGGATGCTCAGAAAGGAGGGACAATCTATACAGGAGGCCACAAAGGCATTGGAAGGGCAGTCAGTAAGTTTTAAGAATGAGCTTCTTTTTTCCAGAGGAATTAATTTCGATCAGCTTCCGGCATGGCAGAAGCGGGGAGTTGGGATTTGGAAGGAGCAGTATCAAAAGGAAGGATTTAATCCTGTGACACAAAATAAGGAGATGGCAGTTAGAAACCGATTAAACGTTTCGTATGAGCTTCCACTTAGAGAGGCTTATGCAGAGATGATTGCTGAATTTTTAAAGTAATTATATTAGGAGGAAGATTATGAAATTTGAACAGTTGCAAAAGGATATGATGGCGGCGATGAAAGCAAGGGACAAGGTGCGCAAAGATGCGCTCTCCGCACTTGTGTCAGCGGCAAAGAAAGCTGCGATAGATGAAGGCTGCCGCGACAACATTAGCGAGGAGATCGTTGACCGCATTATTCTCAAGGAGATGAAATCTGTAAAGGAGCAGATTGATACCTGTCCAGATTCAAGAGCAGATTTAAAACAGGAATATCAAGCAAGATTTGATATTTTTCAGGAGTATGCGCCTAAAATGATGTCCGCAGAAGAGATTGAGTCATTTATTATGGAAAAGTTTGCGGATATTGTAGCGCAGAAAAACAAGGGAATGATTATGAAGAGTGTAATGCCGGAGTTAAAAGGGAAAGCAGATGGAAGTGTAATTAGCCAGGTAGTGGCAAAACTTTGCCAGTAAAATCTCTGTGCGAGGAAGATGTAATGTCTGAAAAGAAGCTTTTTACAAAATATGTCTCCCAGAATATTCTTGGCATGTTAGGAATCTCGGTGTATATTCTGGCAGACACGTTTTTTATTTCACTGGCGGAGGGAGCGGACGGCATCACAGCGCTCAATCTTGTCCTGCCAGTGTATAGCTTAATTTTTGCGATTGGCGCTATGATGGGTGTTGGCTGCGCAATCCGGTTTAAGATTCTTCGGGCGAGAAAAGACCAAGAGGCTGAGACTTATTTTTCTAACGCGTTGTTCTGGGCACTGATAATAGGAGTAATTTTTATTTTGATTGGGATTTTGATTCCAGATCGAGTGGTCAGACTTCTAGGCGGTGATGATAGGATTGTCGCAGTGGGAAAAGATTACACAGCAATTTTTATGATGTTTGCTCCGTTTTTCATGTGGAATCATATCTGTAACGCTTTTGTGCGCAATGATGGGGCACCTTCGGTTGCAATGGCTGCGACGTTGTTCAGCAGCCTTTTTAACGTGGTGTTTGACTATGTGCTGATGTTTCCGCTCGGGATGGGAATGCGTGGCGCGGCGTTGGCAACAGCGCTGTCTCCGGTGCTTGGTGTGGCAATCTGCTGTAAACATTTGTTGTCTAAAAAGAGCACGGTCAAGTTTTATTGGACGAAACCTTCTATTAAAAGACTGCTTACAGCATGTCAGCTTGGGATCTCTGCTTTTGTTGGAGAAATTTCTTCGGGTGTGACAACGATTGTTTTTAATATGATTATTTTAAAGCTTGCCGGAAATGTCGGTGTGGCAGCATATGGTGTGGTTGCCAACACTTCTCTGGTGGCAGCAGCCGTCTTTAATGGAGTGTCGCAGGGGTCGCAGCCACTTTTGAGTGATTATTATGGAAAGGGTCAGATGACGTCTGTCAAAAAAGTGATACGGCTTGGTGTGGGTACAGCCCTTGTGTTGGCGGTACTGATACTTGTGGTGGTCTCTGTGTTGGCAGAGCCAATTACAGCAGTATTTAACAATGAGCGTAATACTGCACTTACAGCGTATGCAGTGACTGGATTGCGATTGTATTTTATTGGATTTTTATTTGCAGGTTTTAATATTGTTGGAACGGGCGTTCTGAGCGCGGTGGAGGCGGCAGGCTGGGCATTTGCGGCGTCGATCTCAAGAGGATTTGTGGCGATTGTTGTCTGTGCATTTGTGTTGTCTGCAATGCTGGGTATGAACGGCGTCTGGCTGGCATTTCCTGCGGCGGAGTTTGTCACAGCATTGTTAGTTCTCGCAGCATTTCGCAAGTCGTTTCATTAAAAAACTAAAATAGATGTGAAAGTATCTAAAATGATATGATATAGTATTTCAAAAGTTAAGGAGGATATCAAGATGGTAGAAAAGTATGTGTTTGGCAGTCCATTTGAGACGGAGGCAGTGACAGAAAAAATTACAGCAAAGACAGATGTGACAACAATTGTTTGTGGCGAGATTACTGTGGAAAATGGATTTTGTTATCAGTATCAGATGGAGGAGGCAGATGTTATTTATGGATTAGGTGAGGCAAACCGAGGCATAAACAAAAGGGGATATCAGTATGTGAGCAATTGTACAGATGATCCACATCACACAGAAGATAGAACCTCACTTTATGGAGCACATAATTTTATTGTTCTGTCAGGGAAACAGCATGTAGGGTTCTTTTTTGATTATCCTTCCACAATCTGTTTTGACATTGGATATACCAGACACGATTTGTTGAGCGTGCGTTGTGACCGTGCAGACTTGTATTTATATGTGATCACAGGTGAGAGTGCCTATGACGTGGTAAAGCAGTTTCGCAAGATGATTGGGACAAGTTATATTGCGCCCAAATATGCATTTGGATTTGGTCAAAGTCGTTGGGGTTACAAGACAGCAGAGGATATTGAGACCGTTGTGCAAAGATATAGAGAGAATCAGATACCAATTGATATGGTGTATCTCGATATTGATTATATGCAGGATTATAAAGATTTTACAGTGAATGCAGAGCGCTTCCCCGCATTTGGACAGTTTGTGCAGAAGATGAAGGGAGAACAAATTCATTTGATTCCTATTATCGATGCAGGTGTGAAGATTGAGAAAGGATATGACATTTATGAAGAGGGTGTAGAAAAGGGTTACTTCTGCAAGCGTGAGGACGGTTCAGAGTTTGTGGCATCTGTCTGGCCAGGTTGGACACATTTTCCAGATGTGTTAAATCCTGATGCGCGGGCATGGTTTGGCGGAAAGTACGAGATATTGACAAGTCTTGGAATTGACGGTTTTTGGAATGATATGAATGAGCCGGCAATCTTCTATTCTGAGGAGGGAATACGAGCTTTAAATCAAGCGATTTCTGATCATGTAAAAACATTTGGTGCTGACAAGATGATTGATAATCCAGATGCAATACCATTCGATGCGCGTGGGATTCTTGAGCAAATTCAGAATAATCCTGAGGATTATAAGCGCTTTTATCATAATGTCAATGGAACGATGGTTCGCCACGATCTTGTACACAATTTGTTTGGATTCAATATGACAAGGGCGGCGGGCGAAGCATTAAAGAAAATTGAGCCGGACAAGAAAATGCTGCTGTTCTCGCGTTCTTCTTATATTGGAATGCATCGTTATGGAGGCGTTTGGACTGGGGATAATCAGTCATGGTGGTCCCATATCCTGCTGAATCTCAAAATGATGCCATCGCTTAACATGTGTGGTTTCCTGTATACAGGGGCAGACCTTGGTGGTTTTGGTTCCAACACAACACGAGATTTACTGCTGCGTTGGTTAGCGCTTGGCGTATTTACACCGCTGATGCGCAATCATACCGCGTTAGGCACAAGAGAGCAGGAATGTTATCAGTTTGAACAGATAGAAGATTTTCGTCATGTGATTGGCGTGCGCTATCGGCTGATACCTTATCTGTACAGCACATATATAAAAGCTGCAAATCAGAATGACATGTATTTTAGACCACTTGGATTTGACTTTCCAGAAGATAGGCGTGCGATAGAGACAGAGGACCAGTTGTTGCTTGGTGACGAGGTAATGATTGCGCCGGTTTATACACAGAATGTAAGTGGCAGGACGGTATATTTGCCGGAGGAGATGCAGTTTGTCAAGTTTTTACCTGATGGAACAATTTACAAAGAAACTTTGGAACAGGGAACGCATTATATAGAGGTTGCATTGAACGAGGTACCACTGTTTATCAGAAAAGGAACGTGTATTCCAGTGGTAGATGTAGCGCAGAGTGTGGATGTGATTGATATGAACACCGTGAAATATCTCGGCTATGATGGTGCAACGTATACGATAGTGGGATAGTGGATTTATGAAAGATTTTGAAAAAAAGATAGCGCCGCGCCGCGGCATTGACTCGGAGAGTTGGTTTATTGAATGTTATCGCAGGTATCAGGGCAATCCAATGAAGATATTAATCTCTTTGTATAAGGGAAATTATCACAAGTTTGTGCTTGCCATTGTCAGTTTTTTTATAAAACATGCCTGTGTGTGGGTGCTGCCAATTTTGACGGCAAACATTATTAATGATGTGACAACAAGCAATCCAAACACTGTGCGAAATATTTTATTTTACACAGTGTTTGAGGGGATACTTATCGCTATTAATGTTCCGATGAATTATCTGTACACGTCCTATAAAAGTCTGGCTACCCGCTATGTGGAAACGGGGCTGCGCAAGGCGTTGGTGCGAAAATTGCAGCAGTTATCTATATCATACCATGTGGAAACGCAGTCGGGAAGGTTGCAATCGAAGATTATGCGAGATGTGGAGGCAGTTGAGACCCTTTCCACACAAATGTTTTTAAATATTTTAAATATTATTCTAAATATTGGTATTGCACTGATTGTTACGGGTTCTAAGAGCAAGACAGTTCTTGTATTCTTTGTTTTTGCGGCGCCAGTGGCAGCCATCACTATGGTGTCTTTTCGGAATGTGATGAAAAACAAAAATCGAGAGTTTAGAAAAGAGATGGAGGAAACCTCCGCCCGTGTTATGGAGATGGTGGAACTGGTGCCAGTCACAAGAGCACATGCTCTTGAAGACGAGGAAGTGCGCAAGATTAGCAGTCAGCTTTTTGCAGTTGCAGAGAAAGGATATCAACTAGATGTAGTACAAGCGCTGTTTGGCTCCGTAGGCTGGGCAATTTTTCAGATTTTTCAGGTAATCTGCCTTGGCTTTACTGGATATTTGGCAATACGGGGAAGTATACAGGTTGGAGATATCACGTTATATCAAAGTTATTTTTCTACAGTGGTTAATCAGGTATCGGCGGTTGTCACATTGCTTCCTATTATTACAAAGGGTGTGGAGTCCGTAAATTCTATTGGAGAAGTGCTTCTGTCCGAAGATGTTGAGGACAATGAGGGCAAGGAAAAACTGTCGAATGTGGATGGTGTGTTTGACTTTCAGGAAGTGGGATTTCATTATAATAACAATGAAAATAAGGTGCTGAATCAGTTGAATCTGCATGTGGAACAAGGGCAGACTATCGCTTTTGTCGGAGAGTCCGGCGCTGGAAAGTCCACAATATTAAACATGGTGATTGGCTTTCACATGGCAAGTGAAGGCAAGGTTTTATTAGATGGCCATGATATGAGTCAGATTGATTTGCGCACTTACAGAAAACATCTGGCGGTGGTGCCGCAGACCTCCATTTTATTTTCGGGAACTATTCGGGAAAATATTACTTATGGCTGTGAATACGTTTCAGAGGAAGAACTTGCCGAGGTGGTGCGCGCAGCAAATTTGACAGACTTGGTGGAAAACCTGCCAAAAGGGTTAGACACACAAGTTGGCGAGCATGGCGGAAAACTATCTGGCGGACAGCGTCAACGCATTGCCATAGCACGGGCATTAATACGCAATCCAAAGATTATAGTGCTAGATGAGGCAACCTCTGCACTGGATAGCATTTCAGAAAAAATGATTCAGGAGGCAGTCAACAATCTGGTTCGCGGCAGAACAACATTTATTGTGGCACATCGTTTGTCGACAATTCGTGACGCGGACAGAATTGCTGTGATTGCTGGTGGAAAGTGTGTAGAGTATGGTACATTTGAGGAGTTGATGGACTTGAAGGGTGAGTTTTATCGCATGAAAGTGATACAGAGCTGATGAAAAGGAAAGGATATTTTTGGATTTTAATTTTATCAGGAGTAATTTTTCTTGGGTGTTTTCTTTTTTATCTGGTGTATGAGAAATTCGAGAATTTATCTCAGGAAGAAGTGACAATGATAGATTTTGCAGAGCAAACAGAGCAAAGTGCATCTCAGTTTTGGGACAACCTTGCAGAAGCGATAGAAGATACAAATCAGATAGGAAATAAAATGTACAATGTTACACAAAAAGATGTGAATCTAACAGATATAGATCAGGTAGAAAGTAAAGTGCATGGTCCTGCAGAAGAAGATATGAATCTAACAGATACAGATCAGGCAGAAAGTAAAACGGTGATATTGGAGGTTCAAGAAGAATTTTACAGTACCACATTGACAGAAGAACTTATGGAATATATTACTGGGAAATCCTATCCAGATACAACAGAGCCAATTCAGATTTCGTATGATGTGTTAGCGTATGTGCACATTCTTCACTATGATTTTGAAGGGCAGGTGCAGGAGGGAGAATTAATCTGTAATCAGGCGATTGCGCAGGATTTGGTGGATATTTTTCGCACACTTTACGAACATCAGTATGCAATTGAAAAGGTGCGGCTGATTGATGAATATGATGCGGACGACGAGCTATCTATGGCAGATAACAACACTTCCTGTTTTAACTATAGGACAGTACCTGGCAAAACAAAATTGTCCAATCACTCATATGGGTATGCGATAGACATTAATCCGCTATACAATCCTTATGTACGCACTAGGAATGGAACAGAATTGATTTCACCGGATAATGGCGCTGTTTATGCGGACCGCAGCGCGGATTTTCCGCACAAAATTGACAGGGAGGATTTGTGTTACAAACTGTTTATTGAACATGGTTTTCAGTGGGGTGGAGCGTGGAACAGCAGCAAGGACTACCAGCATTTTGAAAAAACGAAAAATCATTGAGTTTGATGCAAATTTACGATATAATGAACTGATACGCTGTGTACATGTATACGAAAGAGGATGAAGGGTATGGAGTTTGGGCACCTAATAAATGAATATGACTCAAAATTGTTTGATGTGCTGGCGCAGTCATCAAACAGGACTTTTTTCTTTGCGAGTAATATGAAGGATAATACGGCAAGGTGGTCTAAAGGAGCAGTGGAGTATTTTGGTCTGGGGAGTGAGATACTCTGTCCAGCCGATACAGAGTGGCTCAAACGGATACACCCAGATGATATGCATGCTTATTTAAAGAATTTTGAGGATATGGCAAATCATATTAGTTCCTACCATGATGTTGAGTACCGTATACGCAATGCAGAGGGGGAGTATGTGTGGGTGAATTGCAAGGGGTATATGACCTATGATGATGCAGGAAATATGGACTTTTTTGCAGGGTTTGTCACCAATTTGGGAGTCAGAAATAAAATCGACCCTGTGACAGGACTTTGGACGCTATGCGGTTGAGAGATGCTATGCGCGAATGTGTCAATGACAATTTTAGGGGATTTTCTATTGTGATGCAGCCTATTATTGATTCTAGGACTGGAAAGGGCACTGGCTGTGAGACGCTTCTTCGCTGGAATGATGAGCGTTTTCCTGGTATTGGACCAATGGAGTTTATACCAGTTCTTGAGGATACTGCATTTATTATTCTGGTAGGTAAATGGATTATTGATCAAGTGTTGCAGTATTTGAATGCGTGGGAGGCACGAGGACTTCATACAATTGAGAAAGTCCATGTTAATGTCTCTTACATTCAGTTGCAGGATGATGCGTTGGTGGACTATACAGTCGACAAATTAAAGGAGTATCATATTGCACCAGAACGTCTTGTGCTAGAACTGACAGAGAGCTGTAGGATTGGGCGCATTGATGAGCTGACACAGCGACTGCAGAAATTTAAGGATCAGGGCATTAGTATTGCACTCGATGATTTTGGAACAGGGTATGCGTCGCTTGCGGTGTTGAAGGATATTCCAACAGATATTGTCAAACTGGATCACACTATGATTCGGTCTGTGGTTGGTACTGAAAAGGAGCGGAAGCTGATTGAGTTTATTATTTCTTTCTGCAATAATGTAGGTATTATTGTCTGCGTGGAGGGAGTTGAGAATACGACAATTATGGGAATTATCAATGATGCAGGAGCAGAACTACTGCAGGGTTATTATTTTGATAAGCCGCTGCATGTCGAAGAATTTTATAATAAATATGTGAAATTGGGGAATAAGTTATGAAAAGGTTAATGAAATTTGCAGTGGTATTGATGTTGGGAACAATGCTGCTGACAGGTTGCAATGCAGAGAAAAAGGCATCGGCGGAATCTGTGATTGTTCATGTCACGGCTCTAAAAGGACCAACTGCTATGGGGATGGTGGACTTTATGGACAAGTCCGAAAAAGGTGAAATTAAGGACAACGATTATCAGTTTGAGATTGTGGCAGCAGTAGATGAAGTGACACCGAAACTTGTGCAGGGTAAGACGGACATTGCAGCAGTTCCGGCAAATTTTGCATCTGTGTTGTACAATAATACAAATGCAGAAGTTCAGGTGCTTGCTATTAATACGCTGGGGGTTATCTATATTGTAGAGAGTGGAGATGCGATATCAGATGTCAGTGATCTAAAAGGCAGAACAATCTATGCAAGCGGAAAAGGAGCGACACCAGAGTATGCGTTAAATTATATTCTTACACAGAATGGCATTGATCCAGAAAAAGATGTGACAATTGAGTGGAAAAGTGAACATGCAGAGTGCCTGTCGGCGCTGATGGCGGATGAAAACGCGATTGCAATGCTGCCACAGCCCTTTGTGACAACGGCACAGACAAAGAGTGAGAAGATTCGGGTTGCGCTGGATCTCACTGAGGAGTGGGACAAACTTGGATCGGATTCCGGGCTTTTGACAGGCGTAGTTGTAGCGCGAAAAGAATTTGTTGAACAGAATCCCGATGCTGTGCAGGCATTTTTGGAGCATTATGAGGTTTCTGTAAACTATGTTAATAAAAATATAAAAGATGCGGCAACTCTAATAGAAAAATATGATATTGTGCCGGCACCGGTCGCAGTAAAAGCAATTCCAAACTGTAACATTGTGTTTATCACAGGAGTGGAAATGAAACAGAAACTCTCGGGATATCTGAAAGTGTTGTCGGAACAAAATCCAAAAGCGATAGGCGGCGGGTCGCTTCCTGCGGATGACTTTTATTATGGGCTATGAGACAGAGCGAAGAAAAGCGTGAAATTCGCCTTTGGGCAGTACTGTTTTGGCTGGTTGTTTGGCTGCTTTTTAGTACTTGGATAGACAGTGATATTCTGCTCGTCTCGCCGATAAAGGTACTTTTACGGCTGAGTCAGTTGGCGTGTACCAAGGTATTTTGGAAGACCATATTTTTTACACTGTCGCGCATTGCATTTGGATTTTTGCTGGCTGTGTTGGCGGGAAGTGTTTTGGCAGGATTGTCCTCGCGATATCGACGTATTTTTGAGCTAATGACGCCGTTTATGCTGACTGTGAAGTCAGTGCCGGTTGCCTCGTTTATTATACTGGCACTTATCTGGTTTTCCTCGAGAAATCTTTCAATATTAATATCGTTTCTAATGGTGCTGCCAATTATTTATACCAATGTGCTAGGCGGCATTAGAAGTGTGGACAGGGCACTTTTGGAGATGGCAGAGGTCTTTCGCATTCCGCGGATGCGCGTGGTGAAATTTATTTATCTGCCGCAGATAATGCCCTTTTTTTATTCGGCGTGCAGTGTTTCGCTTGGTCTTGCATGGAAAGCGGGGGTTGCAGCAGAAGTGATTGGCATTCCAAAAGGGTCGGTTGGAGAGCAAATGCAGCAGGCAAAGGTCTATCTGGACACTCCAGATTTGTTTGCGTGGACGCTTGTGGTGGTGGTGATGAGCCTTGCCTTTGAAAAAATAATGCTAGCGCTTGTGAGAAGATGCGCGGCGTGGTGTGTTGCAATGAGAGAGAAACACATTTGAAAATTATTATTCAAAGTGATTGCCAGAGCGTTCCAAGTCATCTTCTAGTTCATCGGGCAGATATTTGCGGAAGATATAGATAAAAATGTTTGAGGTGAGGTAGCTAATCAAACCTGCACCACAGCAAAGCATCAACATAATAAAAGGGACAAACGAAATTGTGAGAAGGATGAAGGTTCCATAAATAAAACATAATAACAAAGAACAAGGAAAATGCCTTAGCGACATAAGCAGGGCATTTTTTATATTGTCCTGAATTTTATTTTCAAATTTTGCCTGAACAGGGAAGATATAAATCGTGGTTAAAACAATGGGGATCAGAAAGATCGAACAGCTAATAATCATGAGTCTGCCGAGTGCGTTTCCTAAAAATAAGCCATATCGCAAATCCGTAATATAGAGCGAGAGGATAATGACCATTCCTAGCCAGATAATGGTGGACTGTTTAAAATTCTGTTTGAAGGAGTGATGAAAATTTTTGTGAACATAGCCTTCATTTGTGCGAATCATCTTCATACAAGAATAATATAACGCTGTAGTAGATGCGCCAATTGTAAAAATAGGTAAGCTGTAAATGACCCATAAGAGATGGAGAATCACAAGGTTGTATACAAGATTAAAGAAACGCCATATAGGGCCGTCAATAGAAAATAAATGCATGTTTTCACCTCAATTTTTAATAGTTCAGTTTCAAGATTAGTTCATTATAATATTGAAACACATTTATGGTTTTGTGTAAAGGGGAAAAAAAGAGTGGTCATGGGCTGGATTTGCCCTTTTGACGACAGGAAAAATGCATAAATGTTGGGATTTTGAGAACGGGAAACCAACGTGGGCAGTGACTGGTTTGGATGCAGCAGGGCTTGCATATTGGGGAAAGTACATGTATAGTTAAATTGATGGAAACAATTTGTGAGGGTAAAGTATGAGAAAAAAGACTTTAATATGGATAGGTATGACCTTGTTTCTCTTATCTGGGTGTGCACAGGAGGAAAAATTGAAAGTAGAACCAGCAGTGGAAAAGGCTTTTGAGGAAGTGTCTGTGCATGATCCGTCTATTGTGGATGGCGGGGATGGGTATTATTATATTTTTGGCTCCCATCTGGCAGTGGCAAAGACAGACGATTTGATGAATTGGACTTATGTTAACCAAGACATTAGAAATGAAAATGAAGTAATTCCAAATGTTTATTTGGAGATGAAGGATGCGTTTGAGTGGTCGCAGAGTAATACTTTCTGGGCACCGGATGTTGTGAAGCTCAATGATGGAAAGTATCATATGTATTATTGTAATTGTCGAGGGGACAGCCCTTTATCGTGTCTTGGCACAGCAGTATCCGACTCAGTGGCAGGTCCTTTTGTAAATGAAGGTCTTATGCTCAAATCAGGAATGTCAGCAGATCAGCCTAGCGAGGATGGTGATATTTATCAGGCTACAGAGGATCCAAACACTGTAGATCCTGTCGTGTTTTATGATCAGGAAGGACGACTCTGGATGATATATGGTTCTTATTCTGGAGGAATTTTTGTGAAAGAGATGAATCCGCAAACTGGACTTGCGCTGGAACCAGGATATGGGAAAAAGCTGCTTGGTGGCAATCATCTTCGGATAGAGGCGCCGTATGTTATTTATAACAAGACTACGGGATATTATTACATGTTCCTCTCATTTGGTGGTTTGGATTCAGATGGTGGGTACAATATCAGAGTGTGTCGTTCTCAGACTCCTGATGGACCTTACCTGGATTCGATGGGACAGGATATGATCGACTGCAAGGGTCCGGCGGGCAGTGTATTCAGTGATGCATCAGCAGCGCTGTATGGGACAAAGTTGATGGGATGTTATAAATTTTTGTGGTCAGAGGGCGAAGATGGAGAGAATCGAAAAGGGTATCTCTCTCCAGGACATAATTCTTGCCTATATCAGGAGGAGACTGGAAAATATTTTCTGATTTATCATACGCGCTTTGAAAATAGCGGTGAGGAGCATCAAGTTCGTGTGCATCAGATGTTCTTTAATGAGGAGGGCTGGCCTGTGATTGCGCCGTATCGCTATACAGGAGAAACAATAGGTTCTTATACGAAAGATGATTTGACAGGAACATACAAGTATATCAATCATGGCAGGGATATTTCTCCTAAGATTCGAGAATCAGTACTGATTGAATTAAAGAAGGACGGAAAGATTGCCGGGGAGCTAGAAGGCACATGGGAACTCAAGGAGGGTAACAAAATCAACCTTACTGTGGATGGGGATACTTATCAAGGTGCAGTTCTGAAACAGTGGGATGAAGATGGCAAAAAATATGTGATGACCTTTACGGCGCTCAACTCTGTGACTGGAATTTCTGTGTGGGGCAGTGGGCTTAATGCCGTGGAACAGGACGTGTAAAATCTAATGAAAGAGATTTGTCTTAGCAATGTATCAAAGTCATTCGGACATAAAAAGGTATTTCGACATTTGACTTTGACTATAAACAGTGGGGAAATCAGTTGTATTATGGCGCCTTCCGGCGTGGGAAAGACAACACTACTGCGTATTATAATGGGGCTTGAAAAGATTGACAGCGGATGCATCACTGGACAAAAAGGGAAGCGATTTAGTGCAGTATTCCAAGAGGAACGTTTGTGCGAATATCTGACAGCGATAGAAAATATTCGCTTGGTTACTCCTTGTCTTGCTGTCGATACAATAAGGCAGGAGATGGATAAACTGGGATTAAGTGATTGTTTTGGGCAGCCAGTATCTGAACTTTCTGGCGGGATGCGCAGACGTGTGAGCATTCTCAGGGCGCTGTTGGCGGAATATGATATTCTCTGTCTTGATGAGCCTTTTCAGGGGTTGGATAATGCATGCAGGGAACAGGCTTTAGCATATGTGAAACAAAAGACAGCAGGAAAGACTGTGCTTTTTGTCACGCATGACGAGAAGGAAGTATTATGGTTGGGAGCGAAAAAAATTATACTTTCTGATATGCACACGGGCGTTCGTCAGTTTTACTGACGAACGCCCGTGTGCAGCGAATAGGAAAACATAAATCTTTTCTGCTCGATTGTAATGCTATACAATTGACAATGCAATCACATAAAGAATCATAATAAAAATAGAAATTAAAAGTGCGATAATTGATGCGACAAGCCCTCCAATTGCCATACCAGATTTTTGTTTGCGGGAAAGTCCAATTGCGGAGCAAACAATGCCTGCAATAGAGAGCAGCAGATTCCAAAAAGGAATCCAGCACACTAAGAGCGAAAAGATGCCAACAACAAGTCCAGCAATTGCCATATTGTTATTTTTCATGGGCATAGTGTCATACACAACAGCCTTTGCAGGTTGTGTATATTGCTGTTGATTGGGTTGCCCTTGGTCAAATCGTTGATTTTGTGTGTTTAAATCCTTATCTTCCATAATAAGTATTGCCTCCAAGCTCTGTCTGTAATAATGGTGCTACAAATAACATAACGCAGAGTGTAATGGCAATCGATAATGCAAAAAGACCAATAGCAAGCCCTGTCTTCTTGTCTAACACAGCTTTTATTGCAAACATACTGCACACCGCGCCGATACACATGCTAAGGACGCCTCCAAATAAAAAGCCTCCAATACAGCTAATTGCTACTAAAATCCAAGTCCATACAGGAACATTGCTCACAGGCTCATATGGTTTGCCATTATCTAAAAATACGCCGTTTACAGCGAGTCGAATATTGTTTCCAATAATTACAAGATTACATATTGCGCCAGGTAGATTAATTTGATAATCAACTACGACAATAAACCAGTTGCTTGACTTTAGTTTGTAGCTATCATTGTCAACAATCACCTTGTTTCCGCCAAAACCGCCCATTTTACATTGAATTTTATGGTTCGTTCCAGCACTGTCAGTTACATTCCATTCTTTTGTCATTTGGTATCTCCCTCCATATACAATCACTTGTTTATAGAATACAATATTGATATAATACACTATGATAAGGTATAAATATTGATTTTATAAGAGATTGTATTTTATATGTACAAATAGAATTGTTAAGTTTTATTCCCTTATCTGGTCCAAAAGCTTAAACAATTGTTTGTGGTTACCTTAATATCATAATATAAAATAAAGAATATTGCAAGCATTTGTTCGCTTTTTTTGATATAATTGTAACAGCTCAGCCTTCGGCTTCCTGTTACAAGCATCAAGCTATGCAAAACCACTTCGTGGCAGCTTGATGCATCTCAACCACTACGTTATTTCACGGACTTTGCAGTAAATGCAAAGTCCTGAGGCTCAACTGTAACACACAATTCAGCCTAGATATATGTTACTATCTGTTTTTGTTATTGGGTAATTTGACCATTGCATTCCTATAGGAAAGTATAGTATATTTATAAATGACGATATGAAATGAAAATTTGTTTTCTGTCATCTGCTATATAAGCAGGTACAATATTGATAAACGAAAAATAGAAAGGATTGGTGCAAAAAATGATTCAATTATTGGAGACAGGTGCATATCTTGTGAACGGTTCCGAGCTAATCGCGGACAATGCAGAGGCGATAGCTGCCATCAAGGCAAAGACTGGCAAAGAAGTGCGCAAGGAAGATGCGGCAAAGGAGACAATTGCTTACAGGATTCTCAAAGAACATAACACATCTGACAATATGGACAAGCTTAGAATTAAGTTTGATAAATTGACATCACATGACATTACTTTTGTGGGGATTATACAGACGGCACGCGCGTCAGGATTGACAAAGTTTCCTGTGCCATATGTGTTGACGAACTGTCACAATTCGCTCTGTGCAGTGGGGGGAACGATTAACGAAGATGACCATATGTTTGGATTGACCTGCGCGAAAAAATATGGAGGAATCTATGTTCCGCCACATCAGGCAGTGATTCATCAGTTTGCTCGGGAAATGCTTGCGGGTGGTGGCAGAATGATACTTGGTTCCGACTCACACACACGCTATGGCGCACTTGGTACAATGGCGATGGGAGAGGGCGGACCTGAGCTGGTAAAGCAGCTTTTAAATCAGACTTATGATATTAATATGCCAGGAGTTGTTGCAGTATATTTGGAAGGGGCACCAGTTAAGGGGGTAGGACCTCAGGACGTGGCACTTGCTATTATTGGTGCAGTGTTCAAAAATGGTTATGTGAAAAATAAAGTGATGGAGTTTGTTGGACCTGGAGTGGCGTCGCTCTCCGCTGATTTTAGAATTGGCATTGATGTGATGACAACAGAGACAACATGTTTGTCTTCCATTTGGAAAACAGACAGCGAAATTAAGGATTTCTATGAGATTCACGGCAGAAGTGCGGATTTTGTAGCGTTAAATCCAGGGGAAGTTGCATATTATGATGGTTGCATTAAAGTAGATTTAAGCAAAATAAAGCCAATGATTGCAATGCCATTCCATCCAAGCAATACATATACAATTGAAGAATTAAATGCAAATCTGTTGGATATCTTGGAGGATTGCGAGAAGAAAGCGCTTGTCAGCTTAGATGGCGCGGTGGATTTCACACTGAAAGATAAAGTGCGCGATGGCAGATTGTATGTGGAACAGGGAATTATTGCAGGTTGTGCAGGTGGTGGTTTTGAAAATATTTGTGCGGCAGCAGATATTCTTGAGAACGCAAGCATCGGTCCAGATGCGTTTACCCTAAGTATTTATCCGGCTTCCATGCCTATTTATATGGAGTTGGTGAAAAATGGATGCGCAGCAAAACTGCTACAGACAGGCGCAGTGTTAAAGACTGCCTTTTGTGGCCCTTGCTTTGGTGCGGGAGACACGCCGGCAAACAATGCATTCTCCATTCGCCACTCGACCAGAAACTTTCCGAATCGCGAGGGATCGAAGCTCCAGAGCGGGCAGATTGCATCTGTGGCATTGATGGATGCGCGTTCGATTGCAGCGACAGCGGCGAACAAGGGTTATCTCACGCCTGCCACGGATTTCGATGGAAGTTTTACAAAGTATCAATATTTCTTTGACAAAAAGATTTATGAGAATCGTGTATTTGATTCCAAGGGTGTTGCGGACGAGTCTGTTGAAATTCAGTTTGGACCAAACATTAAGGACTGGCCTGCAATGGTAGCGCTGACAGATAATTTGATGCTCAAAGTAGTCTCAGAGATTCACGATCCTGTCACAACCACAGACGAGCTGATTCCTTCGGGAGAGACTTCTTCTTATCGCTCGAATCCGCTTGGCCTTGCAGAGTTTACACTTTCTCGGAAGGATCCGAACTATGTGCGACTGGCAAAGGAGATTCAGCTTGCGGAGAAGGCGCGGGAAGAAAAAGCTTGTCCAGTACGGAAATTCCCTGAGCTAGAGGCAGCGTGGGCTGTGATGAAGACGATCACCCCGGATGCGGACCGCAGCAACACAGGTATTGGAAGCACAATCTTTGCGGTGAAACCAGGTGATGGTTCCGCGCGTGAGCAGGCAGCAAGCTGCCAGAAAGTGCTTGGCGGTTGGGCAAATATTGCCAACGAGTACGCGACAAAACGGTATCGCTCTAACCTTATTAACTGGGGAATGCTGCCATTTCTTATTAAGGAGGGTGAACTGCCCTTTAAGAATCTCGACTATATTTACATTCCAGGTATACGGAAGGCCGTGGAGGAGAAAGCGGAAGTGATTCAGGCGTATGTTGTGGGAAGTGCTTCTGGTGAGCGAAAACAGACTGCGTTTGAGATGACACTCGGAGAACTGACTGACGAGGAGAGGCAGATTATTCTAAAAGGCTGTTTGATAAATTATAATAGAGTGTAAATTGACTAGGGAAGATTTATCTTCCCTATTTGATTGTACGAATAATTTTACATTTTTCTAGCGGATATGACAGGATAGTAATGTAGAAATATTGGATAAAAAGTTACAAATTAGTGGGAAAAGTCAACAAAGAAAATGGCATAATTCATAGAATAAAATTTTTTTGTGCATATTTTTCAGAATAAAATAAACAAAACACTACCATTTTTTAGAATATTATAGTATAATTGTAACTATTCAGGGCGGGATTCAAAATTGTCCTAATAATGATAGTTTGTACCCTGTTTAGAAAACGTAGATTGAGCAGACAATTTTTTATGCGCAGACCCGTGCAGAGGAAATAAGCCGCTAAGTCGGTGCACAGGTCGCGCGGCGAGTAGGGGAAGTAATCTTCCCTACTCGATTAAATATAAGAAGAAACATTGCATATGCTCAAAAATAGGATTGGAGGTATTTTATGGCAAAAGAAATGATTGCAATGCTGCTTGCCGGCGGTCAGGGGTCACGCCTCTATACATTGACACAAAAGCTGGCAAAACCTGCAGTTCCGTTTGGCGGGAAATACAGGATTATTGATTTTCCACTTTCAAACTGCGTAAATTCAGGAATTGATACAGTGGGGATTCTCACCCAGTATCAGCCTCTTGTACTGAATGAGTACATAGGAAATGGTCAGCCGTGGGATTTGGACAGGCTGCACGGAGGTGTTCATGTACTGCCGCCTTATCAGAAGGCAACTGGTTCGGACTGGTATAAGGGTACGGCGAACGCGATTTACCAGAACATTAACTTTATTGAGCGGTATGATCCAGAGTATGTAATTATCTTGTCTGGAGACCAGATCTGCAAGCAGGATTATAGCGATTTTCTCAGATTCCATAAGGAAAAAGGCGCAGAGTTTAGTGTGGCAGTCATGGAAGTACCTTGGGATGAGGCAAGTCGTTTTGGCTTGATGGTAACAGATGACAATGACAAGATCACAGAGTTCCAGGAGAAGCCAAAGGAGCCAAAGTCCAACCTGGCGTCGATGGGTATCTATATTTTCAACTGGGAGATTCTGAAAAAATATCTGATTGAGGATGAAAATGATCCTGAGTCTGAAAATGATTTTGGAAAAAATATTATTCCAAGTCTGCTGCGGGATAAGCGGGAAATGTATGCATATCGTTTTGCAGGCTATTGGAAAGATGTTGGAACGATTTCTTCCCTTTGGGAAGCAAATATGGAAGTGCTCGATCCGGAAAACAGCGGTATTAATTTGTTTGATGATGACTGGCGCATATACAGCAGAAATAGTGGTATGACAGGACATCGTATCGGTGAGGAAGCAGTGCTTGAGAATTGCATGATTACTGACGGATGTAGCATTGATGGTGAAGTAAAGCATTCTGTGCTCTTTGCAGGCGTTAAAGTAGAGAAGGGTGCTGTGATAGAAGATGCGGTAATTATGGGTGGTAGTATAATAAAAGAAGGCGCACAGATTAAGCATTGTATTATTGCGGAGAATGTAGTGATTGAGAAGAATGCTGTCGTTGGGGAAATGCCAGACGGGGATAGAAAAGGTGTTGCGACAGTAGGCTCTAATGTGACAATTGGCGAGGGCGCGATTGTGGGACCTGACGCGATGGTGTCAGCAGATGTAAAGGGAGGTGACAAGGCATGATCAATTCCAATGCAGATTCAGCAATGGGCATTTTGTTCCCAAACAGCTATGATTCATTAGTGCCAGAGCTTGTTACTGAGAGACTGATGGCATCTATACCATTTGCAAGCCGTTACAGACTGGTAGATTTCATGCTTTCAAGTATGGTGAACTGTGGTATTGACAATATATCATTGATTGTAAAGAGAAATTATCATTCCCTGATGGACCATCTTGGTTCTGGTAGAGAGTGGGATTTGACACGCAAAAAAGGCGGTCTGAACATCATTCCACCATTTGCACAGAAGACAGTTAATATCTACAATGGCAGAGTGGAAGCGATTGCGAGTATTATTGACTATCTGAAACGCCAGAAAGAAAAATATGTCATTATGGCGGATACAAACATTGCAGTTAATTTTAATTTTAGCAAGCTGCTTCAAGAACATATTGATAGCGGAGCAGATGTGACAATCGCTTACACAAAGGAAGAGATTCCAAAAGCGTTGCGCGATATTGATATGACGAAAAAAGACTTGTACTACACACTTGATATTGACGCAGATGGTAGAGTACAGAAGATTGTGGTCAATGATAAAGAGAATGGCGAACACAATGTTTCTATGAATATTTATGTCATTGAGCGTCAGCTTTTAATCGACCAGATTCGCGAGGCATACGTTAACGGTCTGACATATTTTGAGCGCGATATTATTGCACCACAGCTTGACAAGCTGAATGTAAAGGCATATCAGCATGACGGTTACTATGCACGCATTATGGATATCAATTCTTACTTTGCAGAGAATATGAAGATGCTGAAAGAGGAGAACATTACTGCACTGTTCTCGCCGAATCCTGTTTATACAAAGATTCGTGATGACAACCCGACAAGATATGCAACAGGATCTCACGTAAAAAATGTGATGGCAGCAGACGGTTGTGTGATTGAGGGTGAAGTGGAGAACAGCATTCTGTTTCGTGGCGTTAAAGTTGGCAAGGGCGCAAAGGTTAGAAATTGCGTGCTGATGCAGGACACTGTTATTGAGACAGGAGCAACTGTGGAATATGCAATTACAGACAAGAATGTAACTATTTCTTCCTATAAGGAATTAAAGGGAACTGAGTCTTTCCCAGTATTTGTCGAAAAACGGAAAAACGTTTAACTTGTATAGGCGAGTAGGGAAGATAAATCTTCTCTACTCGATTTGACAAATGAGGTTAAGTGTTTTGAGGTTTTGGCCGATAATTATATCAAAGTAAATATGGTCTGGTGACACAGAGCAAGCGGAACAAAGTTTCTGCTGGCAGGCTGGTTTTATGGACGGTCGGCCAGTGTGAAAGGGAAGTAACTCAGGAGAACTCAGACGGGAAAGGGAATACATGTAACAATGCAATTTCATGACTGGAAATAAAATAGCATCATTCCAGATGGAGATGATGCTATTTTGTATGTACAGGCTGGTGCAGAAGAAATAAGCTTTGTGTTGAGATACGAATACTTTGGAGGGATAAAATTGTTTCAGAAAAAAGACATTATATATAGCGAGACGATTGGCGTGTGTATTGTAGACGACATTGTGAAGCTTGCAGATAACAAAAAGGATATCTATCAATATTATTTGTTGCGTTCTGCTTTTGATCGGAAGAAAAAGGCATACATACCAGTGGAAAACCATACCGTGCAGCTTAGAAATCTGATTTCGTTAAGGGAGGCGGTGGCGCTGCAAGAAGCAAAAGATTATGAGAAAAAAAGTGCACTTGTGAAAGAGGAAGTTTTGTATGTGATTGAAAATAGTAAAAGGGGAGAGAAATTGTCAGAAAATTCAGAAAATACTATACAAAATAACTGATAAGATATAGTAATTTCGACAGTATTTGACATTTTTTATAAAAGCTATTGCAATTATGCAAAAGAAGTGTTACTATACAATTACACAAAGAAAGAAGAAAAAAAGAAAGGTACAAAAGATAGTTACAGAGGATAACTATAGCGGAAATGTACCAAAGATGGTGACGGATTAGAATTACAAAAGATAAATTGTTGATATACAAAAGAGAAAAGTATAAAATGCAAAAGAACTTTTGTAAAGCATTTGTGAAGTGTTTGTAGAGAACATGTATAGAACAAGTGCAATATTCGGATACCTGCAGGCAATCGAAATAAAGGATAAAAATGGAGAGGAGATGAGTCCCTTGGCAATAGCAGAAACCTAGATGCTGACTGGAAGAAATCCCTTAATAGAAAGACCATAAAGAATGCAGCTATTGAGATAGCAAAGCATAGGAAATTAAGAAGTGTATTTCTGGAGAAAGACAGCAAATAGAGAAAAGGAAAGAAACAAAGGAAACATAAAAAATAAGAGCGGATGAAAGGGTCCGAGAAAGAGGAAAAAAATTGAATATTGAAGCGCAATGAAGCGGTCGTTGTATCAATCAGGTGAGAAGATATGACGACCGCTTCGCTGTGTAGTCTTGTGGTATTTATCTTGAAATGCCAGAACGCTTGTGATATACTACCATAGAATTTGAGGTTGCTTTTCACACCCGCACCATGCGCTTGCTGCATGGTGTTGGAGCCAGCGCGAAAATGCCTGCCTTGTGGCATTTTGCGTGCATCATTTGTTGCAATTCACACCAAATTATCCTAAATCAATACGAAATCTAGCGTGGGTGTGAATTGTAACAATTTGAGATATGCCACAGCAAGAATGCCAGTGGCAGTCTTGAATACTAAAAGATGGAGGAATATTATGGAAAAGATACAACGGTTTTTAAAGAGGAAAGATATTGTGCTCTCTGGCAAACGTTATGGTATTGATGCGTTGGGTGCAATGGCACAAGGCTTATTTGCATCTCTTTTGATTGGAACAATCCTCTCTACAATTGGTGAGAGGGTTGGTCTGGAAATTTTGGTAACAATTGGGGGATATGCCAAGGCTGTGACAGGAGAGGCGATGGCTGTTGCGATTGGATATTCGCTGCATTGTCCGCCCTTGGTGTTATTTTCTCTTGCGGCGGTAGGACATGCTGCCAATACACTTGGCGGTGCTGGTGGTCCGTTGGCGGTGCTGCTGATTACAATTGTTGCAGCGGAGTTGGGAAAGGTAGTCTCAAAGGAAACAAAAGTGGATATTATTGTGACACCGCTTGTGACAATTATAACTGGCGCATTGCTTGCATCTTTTTGTGCGCCGGCGATTGGCAGTGTAGCGAGTGCTGTTGGGAAAGCGATTATGTGGGCAACGGAATTGCAGCCATTTTTGATGGGTGTGATTATCTCCGTGATTGTAGGAATTGCACTTACACTTCCAATTAGCAGTGCTGCAATCTGTGCGGCACTTAGCCTTACCGGGCTTGCTGGAGGAGCAGCACTTGCAGGATGCTGTGCGCAGATGGTTGGATTCGCAGTGATGAGTTTTCGGGAAAATGGAATTGGAGGATTGTTTGCACAGGGAATTGGAACTTCCATGCTTCAGATGGGAAACATTGTCAGAAAACCTAGAATTTGGCTTCCCCCCATTATTGCATCAGCCATTACAGGACCAATTGCGACCTGCATTTTTCAGTTACAAATGAATGGTGCAGCGGTAGCCTCAGGAATGGGAACATGCGGATTAGTTGGACAGATTGGCGTGTACACAGGCTGGCTGAACGATATCGCTGCAGGAACTAAGATGGCAGTTACTATATGGGATTGGGTAGGGCTAATCAGTATTAGCTTTTTGCTTCCCGCAATTCTTACTTATATTATTGGCAATCTGTTTCGGAAAATAGGCTGGATTTCGGAAAATGATTTGAAATTGGATTTATAGTTGATGATAGCGCATTAAAAAATACTGCCAATGGCAGTATTTTTTGTGTTTATTTTAGTGGTTTCGCGCCAGCTTTTTCCTGCATTTTTTCAACCCAATTGCGGAATTTTCCTTTTTTCTTGGCAGGGGCAGTGTTAAGTTTTCCGCGAATGCCTTTTACGTCTGTGATATAAATTCCACTGACAGTTGCTTTTACTTCTTTTTTTACTGGAATGATATCAAAGATAGAAGCATCACAGATTAAGGACATAATCTGGGGTCCTATTTTTGCCTTGACAATCGGGAATTTTGCACGACGCATATACTTAGGCGTCTGTTCTAGCACTGCGGCAGGAAATCCTGCATCTTTTAATTTGAGTTTTTTCTTGTCGATGATAAGCATTGTGACAGTCTGTTTGGCAGCCTCGATTTGCGCCTGCTGTTCAGCTTGTTTTTTCTGTAATTTTTTGCCGACAAAATACAATACCACCAAAAGGACTACAAGAATAATTAAAACTGTGATTATAATTTTTACTGCCATCTGAATCTATTACCTTTCTATTTTGTTGTGGAATATTATGTGATTTTAGTATCTGCTAAAGTGGACAAACGGGAATTAGTAATATTTTAACATTAAATGTCAGAAAGTGCAAGAAAGTCCGTTGATTTCCTTTTTGTTTTTCATTGTGTTTTTGATGTGATAATGTTATTATAGAGTTCATGAGGGTGGAAGGAATGTATTTTAAATAAGGAAGGATTATGAATCATGAAAAAGAAACTGGTATTAATGTGCTTAACAGGTATGATGATTGCGAGTATAAGTGCCTGCGGGGGGAAGAAAGCGGACAAAGATGCAAATGTAGTAGAGACAAGTTCTATCATGGAGGAAAATGAGACAACAACTGTCGTGGAGGAAGAAAGTTCAGACAGTGCGCAGACAGAAATTGATAGAGTGAGCGATAGAGAGGATTATGTAGGATTTCAAGATCTTGATATTGATAAATATGTCACATTAGGAGATTACAAGAAAATGAAAGTGACAGCTACCAGACCCAAAGTGAGTGAGGATGGGATAGAGGATTATATCAACAGCAGGTTGTTGGTGGGAACGATTACAAATAGACCTATCAAGAAAGGTGATGTTGCAGATATTGATTATGTGGGAAAGAAAGATGGCGTGGCATTTGAGGGAGGCACTGCTTCTGGATATAAACTGTCAATTGGTTCTGGGGGATTTATTCCAGGATTTGAGGATGGACTTGTCGGTGTGAATGTGGGTGAAACTGTGGATTTGAATTTGACATTTCCAGAAAATTATCGCAATGCAGCTATGGCGGGGCAGGAAGTTGTGTTTACTGTTACAGTTAATAGCATAGAGGGATCGGCGGAGTACGCGACAGTGACGCCGGAGGAGATGGCAGAAATGGGGCTTCCTTATAAGACAAAAGAGGAGGTCTGGGAAGCGGGAAAGCGTGCGATGGAAGAGAATGCCGAGGAGACTTACACAGCAAATGCAAGAAGCGCTGTTGTGCGAAAAGTTGTTGAGGAAAGCACAGTGCAGTCCATTCCTGAATATCTTATTGAGGAGGAGGCGCAAAACTATAATCGCTATATTGAGTCGCTTGCAAAGTCTATGTATGATATGGATTTGGAGACTTTTGTGACAAGTGCATATGGTGTTACGATGGAACAGTACAATTCGCAGATGAATGAGATGTTTACAGAGACAATAAAGCAGTACTTGGTGATGGAAGCGGTGGCGCGTGCGGAGAAAATGGAAATTACTGAGGAAATGATTGCAGAAAAGGCAGATGAGGAAGCGACAGAATATGGGTATGCTTCTGGGGAGGAGTTAATCGCTGATGTGGGTTTTGCCACATATAGAATGTCTATAGTACAGAATATGGTGATTGAGCGCCTGATGGAGGTCGCTACTGTTGAGGAGGAAGAGGCGTAAGCTGACAGAATCATAGCAGAAAAAGGGGTAGATACACATGAAAAAAGGGTACAGGAGACTGGTGATAATAGGATTGTGTGTGGCAATATTTTTGGCGGCGTGTGATTTTAGTATCTTTTTGAGTCCTTGTCAGGTACAAGCGGCAAAAAAAGATGAGCTGAAACAGCAGAATGAAGAAGATGAGGGAAAGCTGGAAGATTTAGATGATCAGGTCAATGAACTGGAAGGGGAACAGGAAAGCATTGACACAGAGATACAAATACTCAGCAATCAAATAGCAGAAATTATGGCAAGTATCAGCCTTCTTGAGGAAGAGATTGAGGCAAAAAAGGCGCAGATCGAGCAGGCAAAAATTGACTTGGAGGAGGCACAAAAGGTAGAACGCCAGCAGTACGAGGCGATGAAAGTTCGGGTGAAGGCGGTATATGAGAGTGGAGAGACTTCTTTTCTCGATATTCTTTTCAGTGCATCTTCCATGCAGGATATGCTCAATAAGGCGGACTACGTGGAGAAGATGCACGAGTATGACAAAAGGATGTTTACCAATTATAAAATTGCCAGACAAAATGTAGAGGACTTAAAAGAAACGCTTGAAATAGAGCAATCTGAACTGGAGGCAACACAGGAAGGACTTGAGGAAGAGCAAGACAGTGTTGAGGAGGCGAGAGCAGAGCTTGAGGCAATCAGTGCAGATTATGCTGTTCAAATTAGCAAGGCAAGGCAGCAGGCGGAAGTCTACAAACAGCAAATCAAACAGAGAAATGCACAGATTAAGCAGATTGAGGCAGAGGAGGAGCGCAAGAGGAAAGAAGAGGAAGAACGAAAGAGAAAGGAGGAAGAACGAAAGAGAAAGGAGGAAGAAGAGCGCAAGAGGAAAGAAGAGGAACAACGAAAGAAAAAGGAGGAGGAAGAGGCAAAGAAAAATAATAGTAGTATAAGTAACAGCAGCGATAATAATACTGTGAATGACAGTGCAGCGGCAAAAGAAGTATCTGCAAAATCAACAGCCGGAAAAGAGACAGTCGCGTCTGCAAAGGGAAGTGCAAAGGGGAAAGAAGTGGCGAATTACGCTTGCGGATTTGTGGGGAATCCCTACGTGGCAGGCGGCACAAGTCTGACAAAAGGAGCGGACTGTTCTGGTTTTACGCAGTCGGTATATAAGGCATTTGGATACAGTCTTCCTAGAAATTCAACTTCTCAGAGAAGTGTTGGCAAAGAAGTGAGCTATGCAGAAGCGGAGCCTGGAGATATTATATGCTATCCAGGACATGTAGCAATTTACATAGGGAATGGAAAGATTGTCCATGCAAGTTCCGCCAAGACAGGAATAAAGATTAGCAATGCACTGTATCGAGATATTTTGTGTGTGCGGAGAGTAATTTGACGGAAATATATGGAGTAGGGGGAATATCCTCCTACTCTTCTTTTTGATGTGCATATTTTTCACGGGTGGCAAGTCCTCCCCTGATATGGCGCTCAGACTTGTTCACATCCAGTACAGTCCGCGCCTGTCTTGCAAGAGCAGGATTTACCTGCATCAGTCTTGAGGTAACGTCTTTATGTACAGTGGATTTGCTCACACCAAATGCCTTGGCAGTCTGCCGCACAGTAGCGTTATTGTCGATAATATAGACAGCAATATTGATCGCTCTTTCTTCAATATAATCTTTCATAATCTTGAAAAGGGGTCTCCTTCTGAATCATTTGTACATTCTATGAGGAGTTGGAAGAGATTATGAATCGGTATGGCGGATTGAAGTGAAATAAAATTGCTTTTTTTTATTTGCGGTGGTACAATGGGGAGACAGAGTGCACAATATGAATGGAGGAAAGATGAATGATTTCACAAAAATATAAAGAAATGCTGGGAGCGAAGTCTGTAATTCGGCAGATGTCTGAGTGGGCAGCAGGGAGAGCAAAAGAAATCGGAAGTGAGAATGTATTTGATTTCAGTCTGGGAAATCCATCTGTGGCAGTACCACAGGCGTTTACCGACAAAATGATAGCGCTGTTGCAGGAGCGCGATACAATGGAATTGCACGGCTATAGCCAGTCGCAGGGGATTCCGTCTGTGCGGATGAAATTTGCAGAGTATTTAAATAAAACATATGGAATGCAGTATACGGCAGAACATATGTTTATGACAACGGGCGCTGCTGGGGCTGTGGCACATGCAGTGCGGGCAGTCACACAGCCAGGGGATGAAGTGATTACATTTGCACCGTATTTTCCAGAATACAATCATTATGTGAATCAGACTGGCGCAGTGCTGAAAGTGGTGCCTGCTGATACAAAACAGTTCCAGATTCATTTTGAGGAGCTAGAAAAGCTGTTTACTGCAAAGACAATGGCATTGCTTATCAACACACCAAATAATCCGTCGGGTATTGTCTACTCAACAGAGACAATCAAGCGGCTTGCGCAGTTTCTTGAGGAGAAACAGAAGGAGTATGGACACGATATTTTCTTGATTTCAGACGAGCCATATCGCGATATTATATTCGAGGGGGTGGACGCTCCTTATATCTCGAAGTATTATGACAATTCACTTTCATGCTATTCTTTTGCAAAGTCACTTTCTATTCCAGGAGAGCGTCTTGGATATATTGCAGTGAATCCTAAATGTACAGACAGTGCCTTGATTTCGCCAATGTGCGCGCAAATTTCGCGGGGGATTGGGCATAACTGCCCGCCCTCTATTATTCAGATTGCGGTGGCGGAAGTTCTGGGATTGACTTCAGAGTTGTCAGTTTACGAGACGAATATGAATATTATTTATGAGGAGCTTGTGCGTCTTGGCTTTGAGGTTGTGAAGCCAGGCGGAACATTTTATATTTTTCCGCGGGCACTTGAGGAAGATTCAGTGGCATTTTGCAAAAAAGCAATGAATTATGATCTGGTATTGGTGCCTGGTGACACGTTTGGGTGCCCAGGATATTTTCGGATGGCATATTGTATTGAAACGGAAAAAGTTCAGCGTGCAATGCCAGCGCTGCGTACATTTGTTGCGCAGGAATATGGTGTGAGGTAGCGCTATGGTTGACTGTGGTCTGGTGCTTGAGGGCGGTGGTATGAAGGGAATGTATACCGCCGGTGTACTTGAATATTTTATGGAAAAAGATTTATATTTTCAAAATTGTTATGGCGTCTCGGCGGGGGCTTGTCATCTGTGTAGTTATATCTCAAAACAGAAAAAGCGCGCCTACAGAGTAGCACTTAATTATCTAAAGGATAAAAATTATTGTAGTATGCACAGTCTTTTGACTACAGGGGATTTGTTCAATGCGGATATGTGTTACAATCAAATTCCAAATAAGCTTGACCCTTATGATTATAAGGCGGCTGCAAAATATGAGGGAAACGCCTATGCAGTGGTGACAAATCTTCAGACAGGTGAACCTGAGTATAAACCAATGCGTGAAATGCACAAGGATACGCTTTCTGTACGGGCATCTGCTTCCTTACCGCTAGTGTCCAGAAATGTAAAAATTGGAGATACTTATTATCTTGATGGCGGGATTGCAGATGCGATTCCAATCCGAAAAGCGATTGCAGATGGAAATCAGAAAAATGTGGTTATTCTCACAAAGGAAGTGGGGTATATTAGAAAACAGGTTTCTCCTGCAATGCTTAAGTTGATTAAATTGAAGTATGCAAAATTTCCTAAGGTTTATGAGCTGACAGCAAACCGTTATGTGCGCTACAATGAGACAATGCGTTTTTTGGAGGCGGAAGAAAAGGCTGGAAGGGTATTTGTTATTCGGCCGCAGAAGGCAAATGATATTGGCAGGATAGAAAAAGACAGAGAAAAGTTGGAGGCACTATATCGACTGGGATATCAGGATGCCAAAAAGCGCTGGGGAGAATTGATGAATTTTTTGCAGATGTGAATTATATGATAGTAGAAGAGAATTGTTTGGGAAAGGACTGCATCTGATGAGCGCAGCACAGATGCGATGGATTGGGCTATGTTAGAACTATTGAAGGCAGTGCTGTTTGGTATTGTGGAGGGGATTACAGAATGGCTTCCAGTTAGCAGTACAGGGCATATGATTATATTGGATGAGTTTATCAAACTTGACTGCACCCCAGAATTTTTGGAGATGTTTTTGGTGGTCATTCAGCTTGGCGCAATTATGGCTGTTGTGATTCTGTTTTGGAACAAGATTTTTCCATTTCAATTCAAGGACAAATCAAAACCTGTGATTGAGATGGATAAAATTGTGTTGTGGTTAAAAATTGTGGTGGCATGTATTCCAGCGGCAGTTGTTGGCCTATTGTTTGATGATGTGTTTGAGGCGTTGTTTTATCATGCAATGCCAGTGGCGCTGGCACTAATTGTGTTTGGTGTGGCGTTTATTATGGTGGAGCGTATAAATAAGACAAAGCAGGCAAAGATTAGACAGCTTGATGATATTACGTTTCAGACAGCATTTATCATTGGTATATTTCAGTTAATCGCGGCGGTGTTCCCAGGAACCTCGCGCTCAGGTGCTACTATTGTGGGTGCGTTGCTTATTGGAGTCTCAAGAAATGCGGCAGCAGAGTTTACATTTCTTCTTGCTATACCCGTTATGTTTGGCGCAAGTCTTTTAAAGTTAGTGAAATTTGGTTTATCCTTTACAACACTTGAGGTAGGAGTGCTTATTATTGGAATGCTGGTTTCGTTTTTTGTTTCAATTTTTGTGATTCAATTTTTAATGGATTATATTAAAAAGCATGATTTTCAAGTATTTGGCTGGTATCGCATCGCACTTGGGGCAGTTGTGATTGCACTTGGAGCATGTGGAGTGATTACCGTATAGTAAAAAGCAGATCTGCACATAAAAAGAGGCGAGAAAGCCTCTTTTTAATTTTCGCTATTCTCTTCATCGTAATATGCTTTGATGCGGATCGCCTGGTTGTGGTCGCCAAAGTCTTCGCCAAAGAGTGTACAGCCGCCACAATTGGCAGTATCTTTTGGGACTTCAAGTTTAAAGGTAATATAACTGTTGTAGTCGATATTGAGTTCTTGTATAGTCACGTCGGAAAGCTTGTTGGTGCCGTCCATAAAGCAACCCTCACTGTTGATAATTAGAGTTTTTAATAATCCATACTGATTCAGAGCTTCAGGCCACCATGCCGGTGAGACATAGCCGCTGCGCCCGCCATAATCACCAGGGCTAATCCACATACCAATTGGAATACTGTTAATAGAAAAATAGATATCAGAAGGATAGTCTTCATTGGTGTTTGGGCATTCGGACGAGATCTCAAAGGAGATTTGAAGTTCTGTCAATGTTTGTCCTGCCTGTAAGTGATTTGGCAGGTTATATTCAACGTAACCGCTGGCAAACCAGAGAATTCCCGCCTGAAAACGGTCGGGAAAGGAAAATACCCTTGGGTCATCAAAAGAACCAATAATTTCTTTGCTGGTGGCAAGACCACAAGTTGGTGTGCCGTGGCAGGCAGTATAGTATCCGACGCGAATGTCATCTGTATAGCAGCGTCGCGATTCTTTCATTGGGGCGAGATCGATCATTAACCTATCGTAACGGGGACGGATAATCTTCATAGTACCGCGCTTGCCAGAGGTGATTTTGATTCGTACAAGTCCTGCTTCTTCTAGTTTCCCTACATGCATGGATATCGCACCGTTGGTAAGTCCTAGTGCTTCGGCAAGGTCATTCATGCTGAGAGAGTCATCTTCGTAGATCATTTCCATAATTTTCACGCGCATAGGCGTGCTAAGTGCTTTAAAGACATTTTCGGCTTCGCCGACAGAACGAAAGTATAGCATAATCTAGTTCCTTCTTTCTTTTGATAGCTTAGAAATAACTTGTTAGTAGTTGCTTGGTACTCCGTTCAGACAGAGATTTGCTACTGTTAACGGTGTTTCTTTTAGTAAATATTAATTTTTATTATAGTGAATGCTAAAATAAATGTCAAGAAGGAAATTTCATTGTGACAGGGTATATACAAAGTAACAATTGAATTGTAAATGTAATAGTTGTTAAGGAAATATTCAAAAATAACTTTTAATATTGCTTGGCTTTTTCTTTGATAGTACTATTTAAAAATTATTTCTTAACAGTTCCTAAAAATAGAAGAATGTATTATTGATTAAAATATTTAGTATTTGCTAAATTTATTTTGTTTATAATAGAATAAGAACATATGATTGTAAAAAATGCATATCTTAGTGATAGTGCATAAAAATAAAGACAAAAATTCGTCATATAGTAAAAAAGTTATTAAAACTCTGTAAAATCAATGGATAGGAGTGTTAATAGTGTCAATATTATTGAGAATCTATATTGACTTTTTTGCTAAAGTGGCGTAAGGTTATTGTATAAAGAAAAACTAAAATATTTAACTCATAAATAAAACAAATAAATTAGTGTAAAATCAATTCATTTTGTAAAGTGTTGTTTGGGCAATGATTTGTTTGTGATCAGAAAGGTCGGGTCATCATGAAAAGAGGAATTGCAAAGAGAGTCACGGCGCTTAGCATGGCAGCCTGTATGGCTGCGGTTTCGGCTGTGACGGCATTTCCGGTAACGCAGCTTTGCGCGCAGGGACCGGAACAGACAGCACAGGGTACGATGACAGAAAGTTATTCAAATGAGAGGCTGGACAATGGCTATACCAAAGTTAGTGCAGGGTATACATTCGCCACTTATACTGGCGAGCCGATTCTCTACAAGATGAGCAATGTGTACAAATCGGGAGATGCCAGTCTGACCAATGTGGATGGATATGAAGGAGACGGGGATGCGCTTTCTATTCCAGCGAAGGGAACAGTGCAGTTGGAAATCGATGTACCGCAGTCGGCTGTTTATTATATGAGCTTTGACTATATAGGGAACAGTGCTTCTATTCTGCCAGTCGAGGCGGGAATTATGGTAAATGATGTCTATCCATTTTATGAGATGCGTCAGCAGAAGCTTGAAAGCCAATGGACGGCGAAGGCAGATAAGGTGTATGACAGCTATGGGAACGAGGTTGTCAGTATGCCAGATAAAGTGTATGACTGGCAAAATAAGTATGTCCAAGACTCTACGTATCGTTATACACAGCCGCTTGGAATTGAGTTGGAGCAGGGGAAAAATACGATTTCTATTACATTAAATGAAGGGACGCTTTTGCTTGGAAACCTTTTTCTGACTGCAAAGCCGCAGGTGCCAGAGTACGCGGGAAGCCAAGCGGCAGCAGGCAGTGGATTTATTGAGATACAGGCGGAGGATTTTTTGTATAGAAATGACTCGGCGATTCATGCCACCTGTGAGTTTGATCCAGATTTGTTCCCATACCAGGCAGGAAACAGAGTTATGAACACGGTTGATGCGACTTCTTTTGGAAAAGGCGGGCAGGAAGTTACATACAGCTTTAACGCAGAACAGGCGGGAAACTATTATATCGCGTTTCACTATAGCCAAGGCGATAAAGCGGATTTTCCAGTGTTTATGAATGTAAAGATTGACGGGAAATTACCAAACACAGCATTTCAAAATCATGCATTTGCATATGAAAAGAAGTATGAAATGTACACAATGGTGGACGGTGACGGAAATAAAATTAGCGTGCCACTTGAGGCGGGGGTACATACAATTTCCATGCAGATTAGCATGGAGCCTATACGGGAATCCTTGGAAACAATTGAGAAAATTATGGGGCAGGTAAATGACTTGTCGCTGGAGGTCACAAAGGTTGCTGGTACGAACAAGGACAAGTACAGAGATTTTTCTCTTGAGGCATATATTCCAGGAATTGGCGATACTATGCGAGGCTGGGCAGATGCGCTAAATCAGGTAATGGAGAACGCAAGAGTTTACAATCCAAAGAAAAATAAAATTGCGGCATACGCTTCTGTGAAAATTGCGGAAAATCAACTTAGGAGTCTTGCGAAGAAGCCAGATGAACTGATTTATAGAATTGATGAACTTGCGACAAGCACTTCCTCAGTCAACCAACATTTGGCAAATTTAATTGATAGTCTTAACGGCAATGATTTTGCGTTGGACAGCATTTACTTGTATCAGGAGGAGGCGGCAAAACAGCTTCCAAAGAACAAAAATATTTTTACGAAAATGTGGCTTGGTATTGTGCGGTTTTTCACATCATTTGGCGAGCAGGCGTACTCCTCTACAAACACGAATCCAGAGCATTTGCAGGTGTCTGTAAACCGTTCCAGACAGCACCTTGAGATTATGCAGCTTTTGATTAACGAGCAGTTTACACCACAGACAGGCATTGAGGTGGATTTGTCGTTGATGCCAGATCAGACAAAATTAGTGCTTGCGAATGCGTCAGGAGATTCTCCAGATGTAGCCACGGGCGTTAATTATTCCATTCCGTTTGAACTTGGTATTCGAGGCGCATTAAAGGATTTGACAGAGTTTTCTGACTTTGCAGATGTAGCGGAACGTTATAACGCGGGTCTGATTATGCCATATGTCATTGGAGATAAAATTTTTGCGCTGCCTGAGACAATGAATTTCCAGGTAATGTTCTATAGAAAGGACATTCTCGACAAGCTGGGATTGGAAATTCCTGAGACACTTGAGGACGTTCAGGCAATGTTGCCCGATTTGCAGATGAGAGGATTGAACTTCTATTATCCCACAGCGCGGACAGTCGGCATGAAGACATTTCTCGACACAACGCCAATTTTGTTCCAAAGCGGCGGAAATCTGTACGACGGCGCAATTGACAAGGCGCAATTGACCAGTGAGGAAAATGTTGAGGGCTTTACAACATTGACCAACCTGTTTACCATCTACAATTTGCCAAAAGATGTGCCAAACTTTTACCAACATTTTCGGAATGGGGATTATCCAATTGGTATTTCGGATTTTGGAAATTACAACATGATTTGCAACGCAGCGCCTGAGATTGACGGTTCGTGGGGTGTGGCGCTGATTCCAGGTGTGAAAAATGAAAACGGTGAAGTGATGCGTTATTCGTCCGCAGGAGCAGAGGCAACTTTCTTGTTTGAGTCTACACCAGAGCGGGAGCAGAAGGCATGGGAGTTTGTGAAATGGTGGTCGAGCGCGGAGGTGCAGGCGGAGTTTGGACAGCGGCTTCAGATTACTTATGGTGACGAGTATTACTGGAATACTGCAAATGCGGAGGCGTTTGCACAGCTTCCTTGGGACAGCGATGATAAAGAGGTTATCTTAGAGCAGCTTGAATGGACGTTGGAGGCGCCTAGAGCGCTTGCAAGTTATATGGTGGAGCGTGAACTTTCCGATGCCTACAATCTTGTAGTGCTTGGCGCAAAGAGTGCGTCTGTGCGGGAGTCGCTTGACGATGCGCAGAAGAGTGTAAAGCGTGAGACACAGCGCAAACTTGAAGAGTTTGGCTACATAAAGAACGGCGAGATGGTAAAAGAGTACGAAGTACCAACTGTCGAGAAGGTACGTGAGATAATAGCGAAATCGAAGGAGGCGAAGTAAATGGCTGCAAAAACAAAAAAGACCAAGGCAGCGCAAAGAGAACATGCGAATAAGGCTGCGTATGCGTTCCTAGCACCGTATGTGATCCTGTTTACCATCTTTATTATCATTCCGATGGTGGTGGCGATAGCGCTTTCCTTCACAAGCTATGACACAATACAAGCGCCTACATTTAAGGGTTTTTTAAACTACATTAACCTGCTGACTGCAGACGATATTTTTATGCAGAAAGTATTGCCAAACACCATAATTTATGCGGTGATTGTGGGGCCGGGTGGATATGTTTTGTCCTTCCTTGTTGCATGGTGTCTGGCACAGCTTAGTTCTGTGCCGCGAACCATATTGACAGTCATTTTTTACTCGCCGAGTATGACTGGTGCGGTATCGATGACAGTACTGTGGAAAATTATCTTTTCCGGTGACCAGATGGGCTATCTCAACAGTTTTTTAATGCGACTTGGTGTTATTGACGCACCGATCATCTGGCTGGTAGATGCACGTTATTTACTGCCAATTATCATTATTGTTGCACTGTGGTCAAGTATGGGCGTGGGCTTCCTTGCAATGTTTGCTGGTATCCTGAATGCGGACGAGGAAATCTATGAGGCGGCAGCAATCGACGGTGTGAAGAATCGTTTTCAAGAGATGATTTACATTACAATTCCGACCATGAAACCACAAATGTTGTTTGGTGCAGTTATGGCGATTGTAGGTGCTTTCCAGAACGGCGCGATTGGTGTACAGCTTTCTGGAACAAATCCAACGCCGAATTACGCAGGACAGTTAATTGTAAACCACATTGAAGATTATGGTTTTTTGAGATATGAGATGGGGTATGCAGCGGCAGTCTCTGTGGTGTTGCTCTTGATGGTATTTGTATTCTCGAAGTTCTTTGGACGACTGTTCAAGGAAGATTAGAAAGGGGGGTGAAAGATGGCTGGATATAAAGGATGTAATATCAATCCAAAAAAATTTGAGATTGGTCAATTAAAGATTATATTGATACTTTTACCGCTTGCGGTTTTTATGGGAATCCCCATTGTGTTTATTGTCTGCCACGCGTTTAAGCCAATGGATGAACTCTTTGCCTTTCCTCCACAGATTATTGTGCACAAGCCTACGTTGGACAATTTTGTAAAATTATTCAAAGCGTCGGCAAACAGCAACATTCCTATGAGCCGCTATGTGTTTAATAGCTTGATTGTGACAGGTTCTGTAGTGCTTCTGTCCATTCTGTTTTCCACAATGGCAGGCTTCGCGTTGTCAAAGCTTCGTTTCAAAGGGAAGTATGCGCTGCTTGAAATCAATAATACCGCACTTATGTTTGTGTCGGTGGCTGTTATGATTCCGCGTTATCTTGTAATTGATGCGCTTGGTATGAAAGATACTTATTTTGCACATATTTTACCACTCCTTGCATTACCAGTTGGTTTGTTTCTGGTAAAACAGTTTATTGACCAGATACCAGACGCACTGTTAGACGCAGCATATATGGATGGTGCGTCAGACTTTAAGATATACCGTTCGATTATATTGCCTCTAGTAAAACCGGCAATTGCGACAACAGCAATTCTATCCTTCCAACAGGTATGGGTGAATGTAGAGAGTTCCAATTTCTATATTAATGACGAGAGCATGAAGACTTTGGCATTTTATCTGAATACGCTGGCAAATCAGAACAGTAACGTGGCTGGACAGGGAATCCAGGCGGCAGGTATTCTGATACAGTTTATTCCAAACCTCGCAATATTCTTAATCCTTCGGAAGAGCTTTATGAACACGATGGCTCATTCAGGCATTAAATAGCGGAATGGAGGATAACTATGAGAAAAAAAGCAAAACTGGTGGTTTTATTGGCATTGTGTCTGAGTTTGATTCTCAGTTCCACGGTCATTGCAGAAACCCCTTATAGAACCTATACGGTAGACGGCTATGGGTATGTGCTGGAAACACAATCTGCGTACAATCCCGCCTCCGCCATCACAAAAGTTGGGGATACCTCTTTTGTGATGCCAATGGATATGGCAATTGGCAATGATGGTAACCTCTACATTGCAGATGCGGGCGCTCATGTGGTTATGGTCAGCACAATTGAAGGTCACGAGGTCCGCATGATTGGGGAAGGCACTTTACAGACACCAATGGGAGTCTTTGTGTCTGATGACAACAAAGTGTATGTTGCAGACAGAGATGCGAAGAAGGTATTTGTCTTTGATTTGGAAGGAAAACTTCTGAATGAATACGGCAAGCCAGACTCGCCAATCTATGGAACCAGCATGGATTTCAAGCCCATTAAAATTGTGGCAAACGGCACGGGCACAATGTATGTGATCTGCGAGGGAAATATGAACGGTATTGTTCAGATTAGTCCAGTGGATGGTGGTTCATTCCTCGGATATTTTGGAACAAACTACACGTCGCTCAGTCCATTCCAGATTTTACAGAGGCTGATTTTGACGGATGCACAACGCGCGCAGATGTTGAGCAATATTCCTTCGACGCCGACCAATCTTCATATTGATGAGGATGGACTGATATACACAGTTACACAAGGCGACAAGGATATGGCACTCAAGAAGCTCAATATTGCCGGCAAAAATATGTTGGATTCTGACCCGTATTGGGCGGACCTTCCGGCTGCGGTCACAACAGGGCAATATCACAATATGTTAGTAGCGGATTCCGATGGATATATCTATGAGTACAATGAAGAAGGCAAACTGTTGTTTATGTTTGGTGGACGCGATGACGGACGTCAGCGAATTGGTCTTTGCAACAAAGTGGAGGCGATTGCGGTGGATCATTCTGACAGGATTTATCTGCTGGATTCGGACAAAAAGCAGGTACATATTTTTACGCCGACAGAGTTTACAAATCTTCTGCACGAGGCATTATATCTATTTTCAAAGGGAAGATATACGGAGAGCAAGAAGCCGCTTGAGAAGGTTTTGCAGATGAACAGTATGTTTGACTATGCAAACCAAGCGATGGGGCATGCATATTTACAAGAAGAAAACTACACAGAGGCACTCCGATATTTCCGTCTTGCAAAGTCGGCAGAGGGCTACTCAGATGCGTTCTGGGAAGTTAGAAATATCTGGATTCGCAACTATTTAGTGATGGCGGTTGCAATGATTGTAGTTTTTGCGGTGGCATTAAGTCTTTACAAAAGACGACAGCGCATTAAGTACGGCGAGGACGGGGTGCCAGCGTATCTTTCGCAGAAAGTACCGCTACTTGGAAGTCTGAAATATAGCTTATACTTTATGAGACACCCGTTTGACGGCTGCTATGGTGTGAAGCGGGAGGGCAAGGCGAGCCTTGCCTGCGCAAATATTCTGATTGCAGCGTACATTCTGGTTTCAATAATTGAGAAGTATTTTAGTGGTTTTCTTGTGAAGACAGTCCGAGAAGGGCGATATGACATTATCTCAGACATTGGCACAGTGCTAGTGATCTTTATTGGTCTGACACTCTGCAACTATCTGGTAGTTACCATCAATGAGGGCGAGGCATTTTTGCATGAGTTGTACTGTGCATATGCGTACTGCCTGACGCCATTTATCATTATCAAGCCATTTGTAGTGATTTTGTCAAATGTGCTGACCTACAATGAAGTGTTCCTGATTTCATTTGCAAATATTATTATTGTGGTGTGGATGGTAGTGCTGCTTTTGATTTCTGTGAAAGAGATGAACAACTTCTCAGTGAAAGAGACGGCAAAGGCGCTGGCGCTCACGGCATTTACAGTGTTGATACTCTCTCTGCTGATCTGTATCATATATGTATTGTTCTCGCAGGTAATCGACTTCATAAGCGCTGTATTACGAGAGGTGGTGTATAGAATTGGAAGCTAAATTGGATATGAAAAAAATGGGCAAAAGTCTCATAAAACTTATCATTGCTGTCGTGGTTGTTATTGTGATTATCGCAGTCGCGGTGATGGCTTCCAAGTCAGGAGGAAAGGACAGTTTGAATGTCAGCGACCTGCAGCCAATGGTCAGCGCGCCAAGTGCAGCTTTAAGCATTGGGACTGTCGATACTTCCAAGCAGGTTGATGGACATCACTTAGTTGCAGCGAATGAGAACTATGAACTCTATCTGTATGAACCTGCACTTTCTATTATTGTGAAAAATACAAAGACAGGTGCGGTGATGGAGTCCACAGTGCGCAATGAAGAGCGCCTTGGAAATGTCAATGAGACATGGAAGGGATTTCTGCAGTCCGGCATTGTGGTGGAGCTGCAGGAAGAGACAAACACAATGCAGAAAAAACTGGGTATTGAGGGAAGTGGGGCGCAGGTTAGCGTCGAACTCATACATGGTGGATTCCACGCAAAGCTTGATTATCCGACGCAAGAACTTGGCTTTGAGGTGGAGGTGAAGCTTTATGATGACGGAAGCATCACAGCATGTATTCCAGAGAGTTCTATCTATGAAAATGCGGACAACAAGAAAATTGGTAATATTTACGTGTTCCCGCTTCTCGGCAGCTCAAGGCTGGATGAGAAAGATGGATACATGTTTGTGCCAGATGGAAACGGAGCGCTAATTTATCTTGACAATAAGGACGGGCGTTTTGATTCTGGATATGTGCAGAAAGTGTATGGTTCTGATATTGGTGTGGGTGAATCCTATGTGCTTTCCCTGTTATGGGGCCGTTATGAGACGCATAACGACGCGGAGATGATTTTGGCACCTGTGTATGGTATGGTGCACACGGGAGATGAGATGGGATATCTTGCCATTATTGAGAGTGGCGATGAGGAGGCTTCCATCTACGCGACACCAAACGGGGCGTATTCAGACTACAACTGGATTGCGGCAGCGTTTCGCAAATGTACGACTTATATTCAGCCGACATCAAACTCCGGCGGTTCTGTGACAAAGGTCACGGACCGGATAAAATATGATATTAATGTCAGATATATGTTTGTGGATGGTGCAGATGCAAACTATGCAGGCTTGGCAAAGCGTTATCGGGATTACTTAATTGAGAAGGATAAACTTGTCAAGGTGGAGGATACTTTCAAGATAAGACTTGACTTCCTTGGAATGGACGTGGAGAACTGGATGCTCTGGAAAAAGGATGCGCCTGTGACCACGGTTGATAATATTAGAGAAATTTACAGTGACCTTGAACAGGAAGGTGTGACAGATATCCTTTCAATTTACAAAGGCTGGCAGGACGGCGGTATCTTTGATCTGCCAGTGACTTCCTACGACGTGGCGGGCAGTATTGGCGGGGCGAGAGACTTGTCAAAACTAATGGATGAGTGTGAGGCGAAAAATATTGACTTCTATCTGTTTACGGACGGGGTGCGCGCCAATACGGAGACGGGCAACACGACGTTTGATACTGTTAAAAAGATGGATAAACGTCTATACACACAGAATACATACCAGAATGTCTATCGCGAATTTGTGTACTGGACGCCGCAGAAGACGCTTGAAAATCTAAAGACTTTGCAGAAGAATCTTGCCAAAAAAGGTATAAACAAACTGGCATTGTCAGAGATTGGAAATACCATGTTTACCTACACAATGGGCGATACAATGCAGACGCGGTTAGTCTCTAAGCATTTGTATGAACAGGCACTGCAGCAGACGAGCACGTCGATGGATATTATGCTGGAGGCGCCAGTACAGTGCTATTGGCAGTATGCAAAGGCAATTGTCGACATGCCAATTTCGGATTCCGATTATATTTATACAGACCAGAGTGTACCATTTTTGTCTATCGCGCTGAAGGGAATTCTGCCAATGTATGGCGACTATGTAAACTTTGAGGCGAATGAGCGGGAGTACTTCTTAAAGTTGGTGGAGACGGGAATTTATCCTTCTTTCTACTTGACTTATGAGAACCCTTCTGAACTGATTTACACCAATTCAAGTAATGTGTACACTTCGCAGTACTCCGTGTATCGCGATCAGATTCTAAGTTATTACGACGAGCTGCGGCAGATTAATGAGCGCACGAAAAATAGTATGATTGTCAACCATGAAATAACTGACACAGGTGTCACAATTGTAACCTATGACAATGGTGTGAAGCTGTATATCAATTATTCTGCAAAAGAACAAAAGGCAGATAATGTGACAGTTCCTGCACTTTCGTATGTAGTGGGAGGTGTATGATGAAGAACGGCAGAAAGACAAAACCAGGGCAGTTGGAGCGTCGGGAGAATGCGATTGGGTATCTTTTCATATTGCCATGGCTCATCGGAGTCCTAGTGCTGGTATTGTGGCCCATGGTGCAGTCATTTGGATATTCACTCAATAAGATTCGACTTTTGCCGCAAGGCATGGCAAAGCTGTATGTCGGCTTTGAGAACTACAGCCAGATTTTCTTAAAAGATCCAGATTTCATTATGGGGTTGGAATCCTACTTGTTGGAGACGCTGATTGCAGTTCCGGTTATTGTGGCATTCTCACTGATTATTGCAATGCTTTTAAATCAGAAGATTTCCTTTAGAGGAATTTTCCGAATGATATTTTTCCTTCCGATTATTATTGCCAGCGGACCTGTAATGCAACAGTTGGCGGATCAGGAAGCGGCAAGCATTCCAATGATGAATGTGACTATGATTGAACAGCTTTTGGATGAGTATTTGCCGCATGTGTTGGCGGTCAGCATCACAAGTGTGTTTAGCAATATGATTACACTGTTGTGGTATTCGGGCGTGCAGATTTTAATTTTCCTTGCTGCACTACAAAAAATTGACACAACGCTCTACGAGGCAGCAAAGATGGACGGTGGTTCTAAATGGGAATGCTTCTGGAAGATTACACTTCCAACAGTAAAACCGATGATTCTTTTGAATGTTGTTTACACCGTTATCTTTATGTCAAACAATGAGCAGAATGCACTGATTGTATTAATTTATGATACAATGTTGTCCGCGACGGGTGGATACGGATACGCGTCCGCAATGGCGTGGCTGTACTCCGTGATTGAATCTGCGATTGTTATTTTCTTTGCAGTTTTAATTATGGGCCGCAAAGATGTCTACGAGAGACGCGCAAAGAAGTATCAGCGTGAGTTAAAGAAAGAGAAGCGTCTGGAAAAGAAGATTAGAAAGAGGGGTGAGAGGAATGAGCGCAGCTACGCAAAGCAAAAAGCAAAGCAGCAGCGAAAAGGGGCGAATAAAAAGAGTGCTTAGTTCAGAAGGCAGAGAACAGATAAAGTACAAGGTTAGAAAGTTTCTGTTTGGATCTAAGGACACAGAGGGTGTGGGCAAGCTTGCCGCAGTATATTTGCTGCTTATCAGTATTGGTTTTGTGTATCTCTACCCAGTGTTGTACATGATTAGCAAAAGTTTTATGAATCTCAATGACTTGCTTGACACCTCAATTGTAATCGCGGGGCTTCCTACCTTAATTAATGTTGTTATCTGTGCGATTGTGGGATACGGTTTTGCACGTTATGAATTTAAAGGAAAGAAGCTCTGTATCGGACTGCTTTTGTTCTCCTTCATTTTGCCGCCGCAGGCGACAATGATGCCAACATATGTGTTTTATACAGACATTGGGCTTATCAACTCCATTAAGGCGTTTATTGTGCCAGCGATATTGGGGCAGGGATTGAAATCGCAGATATTTATATTGATATTTTTCAATTTCTTCCGTCAGATACCCAAAGTATTAATAGAAGCGGCGAAGATTGACGGAGCGGGGCACTTTAAAATTTTTAGAAAGATAGCGCTTCCCTCTGCGGCACCAGCGATATTGGTCGTGTTCTTGTTCTCAATTGTTTGGTACTGGAATGAGTCCTATCTGACGCAGCTCTATGTGGTTGGCGCGTTTACAAGCAATGCGGGCGGTTATCATTGGAGTTCGCTGATTGTGTCGCTCAAGAACTTTGAGAACAGCTACAATACTGCGCGCAGTGTGGCAGGAAGTGGTATGGTTGATATTAATGAGTCCATTAAGATGGCTGGAACGATGCTCAGTATTTTGCCATTGTTAATTATGTATCTCGTGCTTCAAAAACAGTTTGTTGAGAGCGTTGACAGAACGGGTATTACTGGGGAATAAAAGTGACAAGTTATTAAGTTTTTTATAAACATTAAAAATAAGGAGGAAAAAGAATGAAAAAGAAAATGGTGAGCCTTATGATGGCGACAACTCTGATGGCTGGATTGCTGAGTGGGTGCGGTGGAAATTCCGCTCCAGCAGGTACGGGCACAAACACAAATGCAGGTACAAACACAGATTCCAACGCGAACACAGGTGATGTGTCAGGAACAGACGAAAATACGGGAGAGGCATCTGGTAGTGCCGCAGCACTGCCAGAGATGACAACCGACGAGATTACACTGACCTACATGCACTTTGACAGTGAGCAGCTAGTGAACAGGGTGGCAGATGCGTTTATGGCAAAGTATCCCAACATCAAGGTGGAGGCTCAAGCTTTCTCCACAGACGGATACAATGACACACTGTTGAATCTGGTTCAGTCTGGACAGACACCTGACTGTTTTATGATTCTTGGAAACTGTGACTTTGCGCTGTCCAACGCGCTGCTTGGCGATATGACACCGTATTGGGAAGCGGATCCTGAAAACCAGAATATCCTTCCGTCCATCAATAGTGCAAGGCTTGGATATTATGGTACAGACAAGAAGCTTGCGACACCGATTAAGTTCTTCCCGGATGCAATCTACTGTGATTTGAATGTATTTGAGACGTTAAATGTGGATGTGCCTTCCACAAACTGGACATGGGATGAGATGATTAACGCATTTAAGGCTGCGACCAACACAGATGCAGGCACATATGGATTTAACCAGTTCCATTCTCTTGTTACCTATTATCCAATTTCCAACGGAAATAATTTAATTGGAGAATTTGGCTGGGACGGCAAGAACTATCATATGGACCAGTGGGCAGCAGGTGTAAACCAGTGGGCAGAGCTTGTAAACGGCAAGTATCACGCACCGTATGGTGATACAGATGAGATGGAAGCATGGACGGGTGACAGAACAATGTGGGCTGCTTACACTGGAAAGCTTGGTTTCCAGATTGATGCATGGTGGACTTATTTGAACCTGTTTGACACACCAGATTACAGAAATCGTGGTATGGAGTGGGTACCTTATACAACCCCGGCAAGCGAGAGTGGATATGTATTTGGCGTACTTGATTTTGGCGGTATCTCCTCAGCGACACAGTATCCAAGAGAGGCATATGAGTTTTTGAAATGGATGGGCTGGGGCGCAGAAGGCTGGCAGACAAAACTTGACGCTTATCAGGATGTTGAGACCTATGCAGATCTTCCACTGTACAGACAGGCATTGCCCTGCCCAATCACAACGGATGCAGAAATCTGGAAAGAATTTCAGGAGTCCTTCTATCCAACAGCGGCTACAAGAACATATCAGTCTGTATTTGATCCTGTAAACAATGAGGACCTTGTGACAGCAGACGAGGATGCAAAATATGGCAAGTATTTTGATGAATTCTTTGCAAACTGCAAGAATCCAATTCCGTTTGGCGATTGCCAGATTCCGGGATTTGCAGATTTTCTCGACACATCTTATCGTGCAGTGGGCGATACGTTGGGCGTTGAGGACCAAGTTCGTCTGGAAGGCAAAAATGCAAACGATTTTGCGGCAGAGCTTGAGCAGAAGGCTTACGACGCAAACCAGGCAGCTCTGGCAGCAGCGAAGGAAGCTTATCAGATGGTTGGTATTGAGTTGAATTACTAAGACTAAAATGATTGATATCGAGCATGACAAAATGTTGTATTGGCAAATAATGCAAAAGAGGGAGGGCGTTGTTTTAGATGCTCTCCTTTTTTCAGTAATAGACTCTCGGAACATCAGGTGCAAAAAGACTCCGACAGTCTATAATAATCTCTTGAACTTAATATAGAAAGAAACGATAAAAGTTCAACTTGTACTTTTATGGATTTGAGAAATGGAAAGGAATGGAGAAAAGGATGAAGAAAAGAATAATAGCAGGGCTGTTAGCGATTGTGATACTATGCACAGTGCTTGGTGGCTGTGGGGGACAAAAAGCAAATTCTACAGATCGTAATACACCAATGCCACAAGAGAGCGTAGTGACAGAGAAAAATGACACTGTGATAGACAGCCAAACACAAAGTGAAATTTCACAAGAAACACAGCCGGAAAAGACGGCGGAAGAGGAGGAAGCAGAAATGACAGAAGTGTCATATAACCGCGTGAGTGTACATGACCCTTCGGTCGCTTACGACAACGGTACATACTATATATTTGGTTCTCATATGGCATGGGCAAAGAGTACAGATTTAAGAAATTGGGAATCTTTTCAGATGAATATTAATTCAGAGTACGCAAATTTGTTTGGAAAGGAGTGGGAAGAATACTGCAAGACAGCAACAAACCCCAATCTAAATGGCAATTTATGGGCGCCAGATGTCATTTACAATCCCAATATGAACAAATATTGTTTTTATATGAGTGTGAATGGAAATGACTGGAATTCTGTGATTATGTTGTTGACTGCAGACAGTATTGAGGGACCATACGAGTATGTGGGACCAGTGGTATATTCGGGGTTCAATACCAGTTCCCATGATGTAAAACGAACAGATGTGTATCAAGTACTCGGAGAAGGGGCGGACTTGACACGATATCAGAACATTAAAAATACAAAGCTGAATGCGATAGATCCTTGTGTTATCTTTGATAAGGACGGTTCTCTCTGGATGGTGTTTGGTTCTTGGTTTGGCGGTTTGTATCTGCTCAAGCTGGATGAGAGTACCGGATTGCGGGATTATGCTGCAACCTATGAGACAATACCGAACGAGCAGGATGCTTATTATGGATATAAAGTACACGGCGGATTTGGCGTGTCAGGCGAGGGACCTTATATAATTGAAAAAGACGGATATTATTATTTGTTTGTATCGTATGGCGGACTTGTCGCCGACGGTGGATATCAGATAAGAGTGTTTCGCTCTGAGAATATTACAGGTCCTTATGTAGACGAGGCGGGAAACAATGCAGTTTATACCAAAGAGTGCAATGATTTGTTCGAGAAAGTGGGTGTGCGCATCATGGGTTCTTATGACTGGACGGGAAACCGCGAAATCCGTGTGGCACAGGGACATAATTCTGCCTATGTGACAGAGGACGGTGAAATTTTTTTAATCTATCATTCGCGGTTTGCAGGCGGCAAAAATGGTGTTGCTGAGGCGCATGAAGTACGGGTACAGCAGCTTTTTGTGAATAAAGATAGTTGGCTGGTGGCAGCGCCTTATGAATATGCTGGAGAGAAAATTAGTGCGACAGGATACTCTGTTGAGGAATTGTGCGGTGGTTATGAATTTATTGTACATACACCTACTACTTATTATCAGACGGCAGGAAGTAAGACATTGGGCATTATGCAACCGTCAAAGATTACATTGAATGCAGATGGTACAGTTTCGGGCGAATTAACTGGGGAGTGGACGCATGAGGATGGCACATCCAATATGACAATCACAATTGATGGCGTGATGTATAAGGGAGTCTTTCTGAAAATGCCAAGTGAACAGCTTTATTTTAATCCCAATGAACGAAAAGTAGTTATGACTTTCACGGCGCTTGGTGATAATGTGGCAGTGTGGGGAAGCAAATAGTGTAATTTTCATAATAGTGTATAAATTTTCCACCTGTATGGTTTTAGTATATTACTAACAGGTGGAAAATTTTTTACAGTGTCTGTACATTTTAAAATCGTAGGATTATAATGAAATTAAAGGCTATTTGAATATATGCGGGAATATGAAAGGGAAGATACATGGATGAGAGTAGTATATTATCAAAAATTGAGGAGAACGTCGCAAAAGTGATGATTGGCAAAAAGGAAGTGACAAGGTTGCTTCTGGCAGCGTTGGCAGCCGGCGGGCATGTTCTTTTGGAAGATGTGCCAGGGACTGGTAAAACTGTGCTTGCGCGGGCGCTGGCAAAATCAATAGGCTGCAAATTTGACCGGGTACAGTTTACGCCCGATTTGCTGCCGAGTGATGTGACAGGATTGTCTTTTTTTCATCAGGAAAAAGGGACGTTTGTCTTTAAGGAAGGACCTGTGTTTACCAATATATTGTTGGCAGATGAGATTAACCGTGCAACACCGCGCACACAGTCAAGTCTTTTGGAGTGTATGGCGGAACGACAAGTGACAGTCGATGGGGAAACAAGAGTTCTGGAACCGCCATTTTTTGTGATTGCAACGCAAAATCCAGTAGAGACAATTGGGTGCTTTCCATTGCCGGAGGCACAGTTAGACCGATTTATTATGAAAATACCTATGGGAAGCCTTAGTGAGTCAGAGGAGCGGCAGATGTTAGACCGCTTTATCAATGCAGAACCGCTCGCAAATCTTGAGGCTGTGTGCAGTGCGCAGGAGATTTGCCAGATGCAAGAAAAATGCCGCAGGGTCTTTGTGCATAAAGATTTGCGCGGGTATCTTGTGGCGTTAATGCAAGCGACCAGAAAGAACAGGACCGGGGTCAGTCCGCGAGGAACGCTTGCGTTGCTGCGTGCCTCACAGGGATATGCGCTGGTGCAAGGACGGGATTTTGTTGTTCCAGAGGATATTAAGGAGGTGGCACATTCTGTCTTGTGTCACCGTCTCATTGGTGAGTTTGATGACACACAGAAAAGTTCTGTGGTCACAGGAATTTTAAATCAGATTGAATTGCCAACAGAGGATTGGAAGGCGAAGAGATGATCATTGTTTTTTTGCTTGGAGTGCTGGCAGTTGGTACTCTGTGGGAGATTTTTTATCGTCTTCAGTGGGCGAAGGATATCTCAGTGAAATTGTGGTTTGACACAGATGCAGTGTATGCGGGGCAGGAGACAAAGCTCTATGAGAAGATTGAGAATCGGAAACGTATGCCAATTCCCGTTCTTGAGGTGGGATTTCATATAAGGAAAGAGATAGATTTTATTGATGTTGAAAATACCAATGTCAGCGATTACCTCTATAAAAGAGATGTGTTTGCGGTGCTTGGCAGGCAGAAAATCACAAGAGAGATTCCTGTGAAATGCACAAAACGCGGCAAGTATACGGCGAGCGACGCGGACATCACTACTTATACGTTACTGTATCGAAAACATTACAGTAAGAAATTTCAGACGACAGCACAGATTTATGTGTATCCCAAAATGACAGATGTGTCACAAATTGTAACAATGTGTGAGCGTTTGCTGGGAACACAGCAGTGTGCTAGGAGGCTTTACGAGGACCCGTTTGCATTTCGCACAATTCGAGGATACACAACAGATGATCCTATGAAGTCAATCAATTGGAAGGCCAGTGCAAAGACGGGAGTGCTTATGGTTAATACCTTTGACTCTGTACAGTCACAGAAAGCAATGATTTTTCTGGATGTTGAGGACACAGGAATCTTAAAATATGAAGAGCTGGTGGAGGAGAGCATTGCACTTGCAGCATCTGTTATCCGAAGGCTGTTAAGGCAGAATACAGAGGTTGGCTTTGCGTACAATGGAAAGAATGGGCAGATTTTTGAGCCGTCAAACAATAAAAAAAACCGCATTGTTTTCGAGCGTCTTCTTGCGGAGTTTGACAAGGAGGATGGGGCAGAGTCCTTTGAACAGCTTATCAAAAGAAGTTTTGAAGGTACTTTTTCAAGGAAACCACTCTCGGAGGACACGCTTTTGCTTTTTCTTACAAAAAATTTGGATTGCGCACTATATAACTGTATTAGTCAATATGGAGCAGAGCGACAAACTTTGGTTGTGGCGCCTGTTTACAGAGGACAAAAGGAGGCGCGCGAGCGTGCTATAAAGGATTTTGTTAGCAAAGATGCAAGAAATAAGGGAAACATTTATGTATTGGTGAAGGAGGTGGAGCGGTGACTCTGTTAAGACGGTGCATGAAAGGTATAGAGCACTTTCATGCTACACTCATTTTTGCCGTTTTGATTCCACTTGTCTGTGCAGTATGCTTTACTTCCGATCCGGCAGGAACAACAATTTTTTATTTGAAATGTCTGTTGATTGTGATTCCAATTTTGTTGACGGACTATGCAATTAGACATATCCGCAGTCTTTTTTTGTATGTTTTCTTCTGCGTAGTTGTGTTTGCCGCGATGGGAGGCGTTGTTTTTGGATTTCTGCATATGACAGAAAGAAACGGTGGGGGCGGTTTGTATCAAATGTGCTATAGCATCGGGATTTTGGCAGAGACAATCGCCGTCGCTATCATGCGTTTTTGCGACAGGATAAAGGCTGCAAGACGAGAGAGAGAGGACCCGCTGGCGCCAGAAGAACCAGGCTTTTTAAATCTTCCAGCACTCTCGCGCGTATGGTTTTTTGTTGTGCTTTATCTGATTGGAATCTGCGTGACGGCCAAAGCGCTGTGTGATATCACTTTTTTCAGTGCAATTTTATATACTTTTTTGGCGTTAGTGTATGAGTACGCAGGTGCTGCGGAGAATTATTTAAGCCTTAACAAGCGCACCAAGGGGATTTCAAGGCGCCGCATTTATGGAATTGGTTTTTCTATGCTTTGTGTATTTGCACTGATCCTTTTTTTGGGGATGCTTCCTGCGATTTTTTTGGCTGGACAGCGGCAGTATACAGATATTCGAGAATGGTTTAGAGACTTGGGGCCAATTCCCCTTGAATATGATCCTGTGATGGATTTTCAGGCTCCAATTTCAGGCGGTGCGGATATGATGGAACTGCTCGATTTAGACGGACCACCGCCGGAGCCTTCAAAACTTGCCACTGCTGTGTTATATGCGCTGGGATTTGTATGTATGATAGTGTTTGCATACGGAATGTTTTTGATGATTCGTCAAGTATTTCGAGATTTTCGTGACAGCCATGACGAGAACGGAGATTTGATTGAGGAGTTGGAACCAGAAAAGACAATTGGCAAAGAAGAGTTTTTTCAGAAAATGGGTTGGCACGGCGTGGAAAATGAAGCACAACGCATTCGACGCAAATACAGAAAGACGATACGCAAACACAGAAAAGACAGACCAGCACCATATGAATCGCCAGCAGAAATTGAGGCTTTGGCGGGATTGGAGCAGAATGAACAGATGCAAAAACTGCATGTGCAGTATGAAACAGTGCGCTATGGGAAATAATAAATACTTTTGGCGTTTTGGAGAAAATGATATAATCGTCTTGCGCAAATGTTGAAATTGGATTATTATTAAGTTTATATGAAAAGTGGCAACAAGTACAACGTTTTCTTAATTTTGTTATATTAAGGAACTGTAGAAAAA
>DEPD01000160.1 GCA_002358575.1 Lachnospiraceae bacterium UBA3401
GCACTTTGTATACGAGGATTAAAAAACGGTGTACTAGCATTAAAAAACAATAAAGAAATGCCAAAACCACTATATTTTCAAATGGGATATGATATACTACAGTAAAGATATGTTATGTTGCCGATTTCTAATAATGTTAATGAAAGAGAGACGGACCGAGATGAGAAAAGGACCGAGAATCAAACTGAAAACAAAAATGATGATACTTTTTTTAGCAATTATTTTGGTTCCGCTTACTTGTGGAATAATGGTATTTTTTGGCTATGGATACTATGAAAATATTGATGTGATACATGAGCTGAACAAAAATGAGATTATGATTGGTGCTATGATTAACCGGCGCCTTATGAAATATTTGGTGATTGCTATGGTGGTAATTTTGATCATTACAAGTGCGATTATCACGGCATGGCTAAATCGAGATATCTACAGACCGCTCAAAGAGTTGAGTGTGGCAATGCAGCATATTTCTGTGGGTGATTTTGACTATCATATGAATGGTAAACGTGAGGATGAGATTGGCATATTGTACGATAATTATGAACAGATGCGACTTCAGTTGAAGGAGAGCGAGGAGGAGAAAGAACAAAATGAGAAGAAATCCAAAGAACTTGTGAGTAATATTTCCCATGACCTCAAGACACCAATCACATCTATTAAGGGTTATGTTGAGGGGATTATGGACGGGGTGGCGGACACGCCGGAGAAGATGGATAAGTACATTAAGACCATCTACAATAAAGCAAATGATATGGATAGACTTATCAATGAATTGACTACTTACTCTGGAATTGACTCCAATAAGATTCCGTATCATTTTCATATATTGAATGTTTCGGATTATTTTTCAGACTGTGTTGAGGAGGTAGGGCTTGACCTAGAATCCAAAAATATTCATTTAAATTTTACGAATTTGGTATCTCCAGATACTTGTGTTGTGGCGGACCCAGAGCAGTTAAAGAAGGTTATTAACAACATTATCAGCAACAGTGTTAAGTATATGGGACATGATAACGGTGTGATTGATATTCGGATTTTAGATGAGAGTGAGTCTGTGAAGATTGAGATTGAGGATGATGGAAAAGGAATTGCCTCCAAGGATATTGGCAATATTTTTGAGCGATTTTACAGAACGGATTCCTCACGTAATTCTTTGCAGGGCGGCAGTGGAATTGGACTTAGCATTGTGAAAAAAATTATTGAGGATCATGGAGGCTATGTTTGGGCTACCAGCAAGGAAGGAGAAGGGACCTGTATGCATTTTGTGTTGCGCAAATACATGGAACCGACAGATGAAGTTGTCATTTAGGAAATGTTAGAAAATAAAGGACACCGTTTGGTTTATCTATTGTGCACCTACAGCAAGAATGCCAATAGCATTCTTGAATATTACTATAATTAAATTACTAAAATTAAGAAAGGATAGAGTATATGAGCAGGATTTTGATTGTTGAGGATGAGGAAGCAATTGCAGAGCTGGAGAAGGATTACTTGGAGTTAAATGACTTTGAGGTAAAAATCGAAAACAGCGGTGACACTGGACTTGCCACAGCGTTGGCGGAGGAGTTCGATTTGATTATTTTGGATTTGATGCTTCCAGGAATTGATGGGTTTGAGATTTGCAAGCGTATTCGGGAGGACAAAAATGTTCCAATTCTGATGGTATCTGCCAAAAAAGATGATATTGATAAGATTCGAGGGCTTGGACTAGGAGCGGATGATTATCTGACAAAGCCGTTTAGTCCCAGTGAGCTTGTGGCGCGTGTAAAGGCGCATATGGCGCGATATAATCGTCTGGTGGGCAGTCATACCAAGGAGAATGATATTGTGGAGATTCGCGGTATTCGTATTGACAAGACAGCGCGACGCGTGTTTGTGGATGGTGAGGAGCGGAATTTTACCACAAAGGAATTTGACCTTTTGACATTTCTTGCAGAAAATCCAAACCATGTTTTTACAAAAGAGGAAATTTTTCGGGAAATATGGGATATGGATTCGATTGGTGACATTGCGACGGTTACGGTGCATATCAAGAAAATACGGGAAAAGATTGAGACGGACACTTCCAAACCACAGTACATTGAAACGATCTGGGGTGTTGGTTATCGCTTTAAGCTCTAATTTTTCCTCCGAATAGGAATGAAAAAAATGGACAAGATGATAGTGTATGAGGATTCTGTTTTGCTGATCGTGCACAAACCTGCGGGAATTGCGACGGAGACTGCAAAGATTGGGCAGGCAGACCTTGTTTCTGAATTAAAAAATTACCGAAAGAAGAAAGGTGAAGACACCTATATTGGCATAGTACACAGGCTGGATCAGCCAGTGGAGGGACTTCTTGTCTTTGCAAAGGATGCGCGCACAGCCAGAAAGCTTAGCGATAGTTTGCAGAAAGGCAGTCTTACCAAAAAATATGTGGCTTTGACTGCGGGAGTGCCGCAGACACAAGAGGGTGTACTGACAGATTTTTTAGTTAAGGATGGGCGAACCAATCTCTCAAAGGTGGTTTTGGCGGATACACCAGGAGCGAAAGAGGCATCGCTTTCGTGGAAACTTTTGGCGTACAATGACGACGTTTCTCTTTTGGAGATTGAGCTGTTCACTGGAAGGCATCATCAAATTCGGGTGCAGATGGCACATGCAGGATTTCCGCTGCTGGGCGATTTGAAGTATGGTTCTGCGCGGGGAAAGGAATTGTCAAAAGTATATTCTATTCATAGAACAGCACTTCTGGCATATCGATTATGCCTGATCCATCCAACAGAACAGAAAAAAATGGAATTTTTGTTGAACATTGATAAATTAAAGAAAATATTCTGAAAAAAAGAACACAAATTAGCTGTTGACACATTTTTGCGAAAAAAGTATAATAATAGTATAAACAAAGGCCTTGTATTTTGCAAGAACTCGGAAAAGGGGAGTAACACAGTAATACAAAGGAGGCCAGAGTATGGATGGAATGCAGAACTGGACAAATTATTTGGAAGTTATGCGCAACCGTCTGCTGCTTGTCAATGACGCTGATAGTTTGATTTCAGTATTGATGGACGTAAAAAATATTCCAATCGCACTATCAACGATAGAGGACGTGACAGACGGAACCGGATTAAACATGTCGTTTTCTGTGATTTGCTCTGAGGTGAAGGTTGCCGGCAGGGTAATGTGTCTGACGAGTGATGATATGTTCACGACAGTCCAGCTTAACCTGAACACGGTAAAAAAGGTAAATGCAAAGATATCAGTGGATGGCAAGGGTGTTGTGATGAAGCTCACGATCAGAAATGGAGCGGAATTTCTGTTGATGTTCCACACGGATTTTGTGGAGGAAGAGGAATAGTGCTCCTATCATATGGAAGAGAAGGACACTGTAACAATGGGCTGAAGAGGGAGAACCTATTGTTACAGTGTCCTTTTTGTTACTGTAACTCCTTTTTCTGTAAAATTGCGGAAAACAATTCACATTTTGGCAATTGTATGGTAGACTGTAAATTGGATATGAAATTATGGAAGTAGAGAAGGTGGAATGAATGATAAAACAAAATCGTGTCTGCAAAATCTGGAAGCTGTTGCTCGTCATGGTTTTAGGGGCATTTATCACAGCTTTTTCGTTTGGAGCGCATACGGTGCAGGCGGCGGAAACAGCAGTGGAAAACACGGTGCAAGAGCAGGTGGATGGTGCTGAGGACAATGGTGGTGGAGCGATGATTCTCCTGATGGGCGGAATGCTGATTATTATTCTAGCGGTTGTGCTCTCTGTTGTCGGGACATTTGTGTCATCGGCTGCGATTGTGGACGAGCTGTAAATTGGACAGTGTGCTGTCATGAAGGAATTGAAAATAAGGCTACCGCAATCCCACTGGCTTTAGACGGTGGGTTAAGGCAGCCAAAAGTAGCGGTTTGTG
>DEPD01000031.1 GCA_002358575.1 Lachnospiraceae bacterium UBA3401
CCTTTGGGCGAATCACCTTTACCAACTGCCCATCAGAATCGTAAAACTGCCTTGTAACACTTCCATCACGCTCTGTGCGTTTTATCTCACGGTTCATGAGATGGTGCCCAATTTGTATAGTAGTTTAAATTGCAAGATAAAATTTTAATACAACCTTCAATAAAAACATGTTTTAAATTAGGTTATCAAATACATGTTCTCAAATTATCATGAAGTACTTATGAACACAATATAATAAATCCTATCCAGCTTTGAGATTTCTCATCTATTCATTATGGAATATAACATGCCTTAATAAGGTATTAACTCATGCAATCCCACCAAACAACGTCCTGTTTCTTTTTCATCAGCAGTTCTTTCCTTCAACTTCCATGTTGGTAGATCCTCCATTCCATACTCTGCCTCAAAATCACTGAGCTGATGTAACACATCACAATAAGCTTCCAATGTAATCTGATATGCAAAGTCTGCAATTAATTCTGGTGTTGCCCCAGCTTCCATCAATGCTGTACTTTCTGTTGTTTTAATCTTTCCTTGCTTAATCAGTTCGGCATATGAATCATCATAAAATCTTAGCCTCTCATTAAGACCATACACAAAATGATAACCTGCTAACCACGCTATCTTTTTATTCTGCTGTTCTTTTTCCGCATAAATTCTTGCTGCACCCTCAGGAAGCCCTAATTCAATAAATTTTTTCTCCAGTTCTTCTCTTGTCATCAAAAATCACCTACCTCCTCAAAACGAAATCCTATTAATTCATTCTTATCAACATTTTCTTTAAAATCTTCAGTCACAAAAACAGCACCAGTATAAATACGCCCTTCGCACATTACCTTAAAAATTGGAACCCTTGGTAACTTTTCTTTTACAAATGAAAATTTTCTTATATACGTAATTTTTCCTTCATAAAATTTTGCTTTTATGTTGTTTAAATCCAGTGCATCTGCAACACATAAAATATTTAATAGATAAAGTTTTTTTTCATTTTTCACAGGTATAAATTCAACGCTTTCTTCCAATATACAAGCCAAACTATTTTTTGCCTTCTCATTGACAAGGTAAAGATCTACTCCATTCCACAAATAAGATATATCATATTCTTTTCTTCCGCGAATAATATGTACTGGAAGATTATCTAACATTCTATTTTGTTTTTCTGCCATACCAATCTTTCTCATAAAATCCAGTAAAAACAATTTATCCCTGTTCACCAACTGATATTGCTGGCTGTCATCTCTTTTTCCTGTATCTATACCTAATTTCCATATTTTCAATTATATATCTCCTCATATAATAAATTTGTAAGCAAGAACAACAACTTACAGGCTTATTCTTTTTGGCTAGACAGAAGGATAATTCTAAACATCTTTTTAGAAGATCCTTCTTCAATAATGCTGAATATCCTTTCTCTGTCTATCTATTTTTGTTAAAATTGACATTACATCTCATACCATGTCGTTTCCGCTCTTGATTTCAACCAGGAGTTCCTCATAAAAATAAAGTTCGTTTCTAACACCTAGAAAAACGCAGAACTTCTTAAAACCATGTGTCTTGGGTTAAAAAACATCGGTTCAAATGCGTTGTAGTCAGCATGGAATCTACCAGCTTTTATGAATCCGATCTATTTATTGTAATACAAAACTGGCAAAACATTTTTGGTCTCAACCAACATACATGTTGACCCAATCTGAAAGTGCTTTAGACACAGTGTCCCTATGTAGACCAAACATAATAACTAACACAATAATTTTACTTTTATATGTATAAGAATTTGGCATATTTCAAATTAAATTTAGTAAATATAAGCTTTTAAATTAACCTGTTGTGCTAGTTAAATTCCAAAAGTTGAATCAATATATTATGCTTGTATCACATCAAAACACTAAATACTGAATTTATTACTATTATTTAGTCCTGTTATCTAGCGATTTAGAACAAAAGCTGTCACTACATTATGACTCAGACAGACTTTAATTTGTAATATAGTATATTGTTACTATATTTAATCAATATGCAATATTTCAATATATAAATTTTACAATATATTGATTGTGACAAAAAAGAATTGACTAACACAACGAGTTAAATTATCTTAAAAAACATATGAATGTAATAAACATACCTGTCTCTGAAATTTGTGAATTATCCATTATGAAGTTTGAAATACGCCAAAAATTCTCATTTATTACATAATTTCAAAATACCATTTAGCAAATCAGACCGTATCCTGTTTAATTCATTTAAAATTATTTTCTGATCATGACCGTTCTTTTCTGCTTCTTCATTAGCTGCTACAAGTCTTTTATTGATTTCCTTAGTATATTCATCTAAATGTGTACCCGAATGTAGTGCTGCATCTCCTTCATGTCCATTCCTTATCCTAGGCAAAAAAACACCATTAACCGCTGAATTATAATCTATCTTATAGCTATCTAATATCGCCCTTGCCACAGCAGTTCTACTATCATTCCAAGGAACTATGTGATGTGCTGCATTCGCATATGGTGTAATAGAAGAAATACCTGCCCTATGCAGCTCACCTCTTAAAATATCATATGGAGTAGCATTTTCACTATAACTACCTTTTATATCAGCCCGTTCCTTAACTTTTCTAGCATACTCCTCTGCACTTGCTACATGTTTTATGTTGAGTTTGAGCTGTTTAACAGCTGCCTTTTCTTTCTTATTTAATTTTTCTCCGTGATCTAACTTGTTCCTTATATATGATGCCAATTTTCTTTTTTCGTTATTGGTAACTTTTTTAGTTTGATCACCCAGCCGCTCCATAATCTCATTTGCACGCTTCTCACAAATATTCCCACTCGGATCAACATAGCTTACTGGATTATTCCTACAATAAGCATACAGATTCAGCCCATCTACATTGTAGCTGTCTTCCTGTGTGAACCGTCCTATAACTGGATTATAATACCGTGCTCGCAGATAGTATTGCTGGCTTATTGGGTCATATTGCTGACCATTGAACTTGAAACGATTATGAACATTTTCTTCACAGGTAGTTAGATTCCCCCATGCATCATACTCATAATGATTGAGGATTTCCTCATTTTCGCTGTCTGTTACATGGGTGATACTACCCATCTCATCAGATGCATAGTGATAGTAGGTCCTTGCGCTCTCCGCATCGGAAGCTAGTAATACGCTGGTGCGGATATATCGTATTCTATCTTCTTGGCTCTCCTCTGCTATC
>DEPD01000069.1 GCA_002358575.1 Lachnospiraceae bacterium UBA3401
CGATTATGCATGTCAAAAATCCTCGCCGTAGGCCTCTACGACTACGTTTTTTGACATACCTTCTCGAAGAAATATCCTACGCAATTTGTATCACTTATTTTCCTGCAATTCCTTATAAAGGTAGTTATTATTTATATTTACAGGTTAATTATTTAATTTTTATACAGGAGGCAGCGAAAAGCAATGATAGAGATAAAATATGAAGATGGAAAGTTTCTTGCAAAAGGAACCTTTTCGATTGGGATTGTAGGTGTCTATGAAAATAAAGACTTTGACAAGGGAAATATCACCATTGATATAGAATTAGATGATGTTTTGGATGCGCTGCAAGAGGAAAAGTCCTTTGAATTTGAGCCATTGCGTCCCTATTTAAAAGACAAAGGGGAGGACGGCGCTGCGATTGCAAAAGGACTTGAGGACTATTATAATCAGAAGGAAGCGGAAATCAAGAAAAACGTAAAACAAATTAATGACTGCATTCTCTATCATATGTTTGCTGATTTGGAGGCGTGTGGATATCCATTTTGGGAGATTGAAGAAGCAATACTTCCGGGTTCGCTGGACGGATATGACATGGGTAATCTGGAAAAGGAAATTTATGACGCACAAGAAAGTGTTTATACTTGGGGACTTGGAACAGCATTATTTTATAATCAGCCAAACAATGGAACACTTGAGAAACCAGATATAGAAGGTAAGCTGCGACAACGGTATCCAATGTTTAATTTTGATGGTTTATATGCATCTATGGAACAGGATTGCCTTTATCTGAGTGGAAGATTTATGAGCTTTCAATTTTCTGATGGTTGGGGAGAGCAGTTACTCTGTGCGGCATATGATGAATTTGATGAAAATTTGACTTTGACAGATTGGCATAATCATTAAGGGAGGGTAGTAAGGTGGAGAAAAAGAAGAATAGTAACACACAAAAGCAAAAGTGCATCGTGAGTTCGACGGTAAAATAAAATCAGCAACAGTCTCACAAGTTCCAAGCGGAAAATATTTTGTGTCAGTGCTGGTGGAAACAGAACAAGAGGAAATGCCACATAAAAGTAAAAATATAGGTTTGGATTTAGGAATTAAAGATTTATACACCACATCAGATGGGGAAAAGTACGAAAATCCCAAAATTCTATGCCAATAGCCAGATATGTTGCGTTTGCGGTTATCAAAATGTAGAAATAAAGAATTTATCTGTCAGGGAATGGAAATGCCCTGTATGTAGTGCAGAACATGACAGAGATATCAATGCTATAAAGAATATATTAGCGGAAGGGCTAAGAAAAATAGCATAAAAGAATCAAACATAGGGCAGGGACTGCCCGAATTAACGCTTGTGGAGATAGTAGGTTACGAGGTCAATGAAGCAGGAAGCCCATTGGCTTTAGACAATGGGGAGTTCACAAAAGTATGACGTGGAAAAGGATTAGTACAAAGTAGACACTTTTCAGAGAGGGAATCATTTGGTGTGAGATTGCTAAGGAAAAGCTTTGGAACCTACCTTGGAGTCCTGTATGAGAAAATTGATACCAACAATGCCAAGCATTGTTGATATCAATTTGGGAAATACAGCGTAGCACCGGCGTTAACGGTAGGATGAGTGAAATCAGGGTGGTAACGCCGCATGAAGGCCCCTATGGGAAGCGTGCAGTAGTACCACCCTATTTTATGCACAGATTCGTGTAAAAAAATTAGAGAGGATGAGAAGAGATGGCAAATGACAAGAAACTTGTGGAAGCGATTACTTCTATGGAGGAGGATTTCGCACAGTGGTACACAGACGTGGTGAAAAAAGCAGAGTTGTGTGATTATTCGAGCGTGAAAGGTTGTATGATTATCAAACCTGCTGGCTATGCGATTTGGGAGCAGATTCAGCAACAGCTTGACACTGCATTTAAAAAGACGGGCGTGGAGAATGTGTACATGCCAATGTTTATACCAGAAAGTCTTCTGGAAAAGGAGAAGGATCATGTTGAGGGGTTTGCGCCGGAGGTTGCGTGGGTGACACATGGCGGACTTGAACCATTGCAGGAAAGACTTTGTGTGCGGCCGACGTCAGAGACCTTGTTCTGTGATTTTTATAAAAATGAAGTGCAGTCTTATCGGGATTTACCGAAAGTATATAATCAGTGGTGTTCTGTGGTGCGCTGGGAAAAGACAACACGTCCATTTTTGAGAAGCCGTGAATTTCTGTGGCAGGAGGGACATACGGCACATGCGACGGCAGATGAGGCAGAGGAGCGAACCATTCAGATGTTGAATGTGTATGCGGACTTTGTGCGGGATGTGCTTGCAATTCCGGTCGTAAAAGGACAGAAGACAGACAAGGAAAAGTTTGCTGGCGCGGAGGCGACATATACAATTGAGGCGTTGATGCATGATGGCAAGGCGTTACAGTCTGGTACAAGTCACAATTTTGGAGACGGTTTTGCAAAGGCATTTGGAATCCAATTTACGGACAAAGACAATACACTAAAGTATTGTCATCAGACTTCGTGGGGGTTGTCAACGCGCATTATCGGTGCGGTGATTATGGTGCATGGCGATGATTCTGGCTTGAAACTGCCACCAAAAGTAGCACCGACACAGATTATGATTATTCCGATTCAGCAAAAGAAAGAGGGCGTGCTTGACAAGGCATATGCGCTAAAAGAGCGTTTGCTAGAGAAAGGTTTTCGGGTAAAAGTGGACGATTCAGATAAAAGTCCAGGCTGGAAATTTAGTGAGTGTGAGATGCGCGGTGTGCCGTTTCGGATTGAGATTGGACCAAAGGATATCGAGAACAACAAATGTGTCTTTGTGCGCCGTGACACAAGGGAGAAGATTGAGGTCAGTCTTGACGAGGTTGAGACAAAGGCGGCAGAACTTCTGGATACAATTCAGTCAGATATGTATGAGACGGCAAAGAAGCATCTGGAAACCCATATTTACAATGCAGTGACATGGGAGGAATTTTGCGATATCATCAACAATAAACCAGGATTTGTCAAGGCAATGTGGTGTGGGGATCGCACTTGTGAGGACAAGATTAAAGATGAGCTGGCGGCAACAAGCCGTTGTATGCCGTTTGAACAGGAGCAGTTGAGTGCAGCTTGCGTGTGCTGTGGCAAGCCTGCGAAGAAGATGGTTTACTGGGGCAGAGCGTATTAGAGTGTGTAACGTGGATAGAATGATGGAAAAAGTTAAAAATTTTTATTGTAAGCGCTTTCATTTTCTTGGAAAATAAGGTATGATAATGATGTATCATCGTTAGGAACTGTTCAAAAATAATTGATACATGTTGACTTGCCTATTTCTCCGATTGCACATATCAAAAAGCCTTTCTGTAGCCCGCTACGACTACGTTTTTTAATATGCACCCTCGAAGAAATATTCTGCGCAAGCTGTACATGTTATTTCTGAACAGTTCCTTAAAGGCGGAAAAAGAAATTATGGAGGGATAATACAATGAATATTTTAGTAATCAACTGTGGCAGCTCTTCGCTGAAATACCAACTGATTGACAGCGATACAGAAGCTGTGCTTGCAAAGGGGCTTTGCGAGCGTATCGGGATTGATGGAAGTGTCCTTACACACACGCCGGCGGGGAAGGACAAGGTAACAATTGAGACGCCAATGCCAAATCATACTGTGGCGGTCAAGCTTGTGATTGATGCGCTTACTGACGCAAATCATGGTGTGGTTCAGTCGCTGGACGAAATCAATGCAGTCGGACATCGCGTGGTTCATGGTGGCGAGAAGTTTGCTTCTTCTGTCATTATCAATGATGAGGTTCTTGCGGCAATTGAGGAGTGCAATGACCTTGCACCGCTCCACAATCCGGCAAATCTGATTGGAATCAATTCCTGCAAGGAGATTATGCCCAATGTGCCAATGGTGGCAGTGTTCGACACTGCATTTCATCAGACCATGCCTGAGAAGGCTTACTTGTATGGACTTCCATATGAGTACTATGAAAAGTATAAGGTGCGCCGCTATGGTTTTCATGGAACCAGTCACGACTATGTATCTGCAAGGGCAGCGGAGCTTCTTGGCAAGACTAGAGAGGAACTAAAAATTATTGTTTGTCATCTGGGAAATGGTGGGTCTGTATCTGCAGTTGACCATGGAAAGTGTGTTGATACTTCTATGGGACTCACACCGCTTGAAGGTATTATTATGGGAACGCGTTCTGGCAGTATTGACCCAGCCATCTGTGATTTTATCTGTCAGAAAGAAAAGATAACACCGACAGAGATGAACACGATTCTAAACAAAAAGTCAGGTGTGCTTGGCATCTCAAAAGTTTCTTCGGATTTCCGAGATATCGAGGCGGCAGCGGCGAACGATAATAAGCTTGCAAAGGCGGCTTTGGAGGCATTTTATTACAGTGTGGCAAAGTATATTGGCGCATACGCAGCGGCGATGAACGGCGTGGATGCAATTGCATTTACGGCGGGAGTAGGAGAAAACAATATATCAGGACGTGCTGAGATTGCAGAGTATTTGGGATATCTTGGCACAGAAATTGACACGGAGAAAAACAATATTAGAGGTGAGGATAGAATAATTTCCACAGAGACAAGCAAGGTTGCACTCCTGTGTGTGCCAACAAATGAGGAACTTGCAATTGCAAGACAGACCGCGGCACTCGTATCCGTTACTCCTTAATGCTTCTTAAAATATTTTAATTTTGAGTAAATAATAAGCTTGCAATATTGCAGGCTTATTGTTATAATTACAATAGCAACGATTCGGATACATAGATTCGATTGTGCAATATGTATGGGGTAAAAAAATTGTTTTGTATATATTGTATAGATATTTATGATCTGAAAAATAAAATATCATTGGAGATTACGGCAACGGAATAGAACAGGAGGTTACATATTTATGGGATTGGATGCAAAAAGCGCAATTGAGAGCGGCAGAACTGCACTTGGTATTGAGTTTGGATCGACCAGAATCAAGGCGGTTTTAATTGATGAGAATCATGAAGTGCTCGCCATTGGAAATCATGACTGGGAGAATCAGTTGGTGAATAATATCTGGACTTATAGTTTGGATGCCATCTGGAAAGGGCTTCAGGATTGTTATCAGGATCTGGCAAAGTCTGTGCAAGAAAAATATGGAACACAGATAAAGACGCTTGGCTCTCTTGGTTTTAGCGCCATGATGCACGGGTATATGGCATTTGACAAAGAGGGAGCACTTTTGGTGCCTTTTCGGACATGGAGAAACACGATTACGGAGGAGGCGAGTGAGAAACTCACAGCGCTTTTTGAATATCATATTCCACAGAGATGGAGTATTGCACATCTGTATCAGGCAATTCTCAATGGTGAGGAACATGTCGGGAAGGTTGATTTCTTCACAACTCTTGCAGGCTATATTCATTGGCAATTAAGCGGTGAGAAGGTACTTGGCGTCGGCGAGGCGTCGGGTATGTTTCCGATTGATATTGACACAAAAAAATTTAATGAGCGTATGATTGGGCAGTTTGATGCGCTTGTTGCAGAGAAAAATTTCTCGTGGAAACTTGCAGATATTATGCCGAAGGTATTGGTTTCTGGGGATAAGGCAGGCACTTTGACAGAGGCGGGCGCAAAGCTTCTTGATGTGACAGGTACGCTTCAGGCAGGGGTTCCAATGTGTCCTCCAGAGGGTGACGCAGGCACAGGCATGGTGGCGACCAACAGCGTGGCGCAGCGCACTGGCAATATTTCCGCAGGTACTTCTGTGTTTGCAATGGCAGTTCTCGAGAAGGATTTGTCGAAATCTTATGACGAGCTGGATCTTGTGACGACGCCCGATGGAAGCCTTGTGGCGATGGTACATTGCAACAATTGCACTTCGGACCTAAATGCGTGGGTGAATTTATTCAAGGAATTTCAGGAGACAATGGGGCAGAAAGTGGACATGAACGAGCTTTATGGAACGCTGTACAGAAAGGCGCTTGAGGGTGATGCTGACTGTGGTGGACTTCTTGCATACGGTTACTTTTCTGGTGAACATGTGACAGGTTTTGAGGAGGGCAGACCACTTTTTGTGCGGACACCAGATGCGAAGTTCACATTGGCGAATTTTATGCGCGTTAATCTGTTCACTGCACTTGGCGCGATTAAGATTGGTATGGACATTTTATTTAAGCAGGAGAGTGTGACGCTCGACGAACTTCTCGGACATGGTGGATTGTTCAAGACAGAAGGGGTCGGACAGAAAGTTGTAGCAGCCGCTGTCAATGTTCCAGTGTCTGTTATGAAGACAGCGGGCGAGGGCGGTGCGTGGGGAATTGCAGTTCTTGCAAATTATATGATGAAAAAGGGTGCAAATGAGTCTCTCAGCGATTATCTAAACAATAAAGTATTTGCAGGTGAGGAGTCTGTGCGTGTGGAGCCAGATGCTGCTGATGTGGCAGGTTTTGAGACTTTTATTGAGCGCTATAAAAAGGGACTTGCTATCGAGCGCGCAGCAGTGGATAATCTGTAGAAAATGTTGTAGCGAAATCTGGAGGATTGAGATGTTAGAGGAATTAAAGAAAAAAGTGTATGAGGCAAATATGGATTTGCCCAAATATGGTCTTGTCACCTTTACGTGGGGCAATGTAAGTGCAATAGACAGGGAGAGCGGTCTGTTTGTCATAAAGCCAAGCGGCGTTGATTATGATTTGCTAAAACCTGAGGATATGGTTGTCATGGATCTAGAAGGTAATAAGGTGGAGGGGAAATATAATCCTTCGTCCGACACACCGACCCATCTGGAGCTGTACAAGGCGTTTCCAGAAATTGGCGGCATCGTACATACACACAGTACTTATGCTACAAGCTGGGCACAGTCAGGCAGAAGTATTCCCTGCTATGGAACGACACATGCGGACTATATGTATGGAGAAATCCCTTGTGCGCGCGTGCTGACACAAGAGGAGATTGATGAAGGTTATGAGAAGAATACGGGAACGCTTATTATAGAAACTTTTAAAGAGAAAGATGTTATGGCAGTTCCGGCTGTACTCTGTAAGAATCATGGTCCGTTCGCTTGGGGAAAAGATGCAAAAGAGGCTGTGCACAATGCAGTTGTTTTGGAGGAAGTGGCAAAGATGGCTTTGTTCACAGAACAGTTAAATAAAGATGTAGAGCCGGCGCCACAGCGCATCCAGGACAAACATTATTATAGAAAACACGGCGCAAATGCATACTATGGCAACAAAGTTGAGTAATTAACGAATGTTTAATTTGTAAGGTATTATTATCAAGTTTATATATTTACGAATAATTTATTATATGGTAGTTTAAAAAGGTATAAAAGTATACTGATTGACTTTGATTGGAGGAAAAAACAATGACAAATTTGGAGCTTCAAAAGATGGCAAATGAAGTTCGTAAGGGTATCGTGACTGGCGTTCACGCTGCAAAGGCAGGACATCCGGGTGGTTCGCTTTCCGCAGCAGATATCTATACGTTTCTTTATTTTGAGGAGATGAACATTGATCCGAAGGACCCGAAGAAAGCGGACAGAGACCGTTTTGTTCTCTCCAAGGGACATACAGCGCCGGGACTTTACTCGACACTTGCAAATCGCGGATATTTTCCAGTGGGGGATTTGGTGACGTTGAGAAAGCTTGGTTCTTATCTGCAAGGACACCCTTGTATGCAGCATGTTCCAGGGGTTGATATGTCATCGGGTTCGCTTGGACAAGGGATTTCTGTAGCGTGCGGCATGGCGTTGGGCGCAAAGATGTCCAATGCAGATTATCGTGTATACACGCTGCTTGGCGACGGTGAAATTGAGGAAGGACAGGTTTGGGAGGCTTCTATGTTTGCTGGACACAGGAAGCTTGACAATCTTTGCGTGATTGTGGACAACAACGGTTTGCAGATTGATGGTAAGATTGAGGACGTATGTTCGCCATATCCAATTGACAAAAAGTTTGAGGCGTTTAATTTCCATGTGATTAACTTGGATGATGCACATGACTTTGACAAGATTCGTGCGGCATTTAAGGAGGCAAGAGAGACAAAGGGTATGCCGACAGCAATTATTGCGCATTCCTTGAAGGGCAAGGGCGTATCTTTTATGGAAGGAAGTGTAGATTGGCATGGCAAGGCTCCAAATGATGAGGAGTACGCAGTTGCTATGGCAGATTTAGAGAAGATTGCGCAACAGTTGGCATAAACGCAGAAGGGAGAAAAAAATGGCAGACGTAAAAACGAACAAAGTCGTTTCAAAGATAGCAACAAGAGAGAGTTATGGAAATGCTCTTGTTGAGATGGGAAAAGAGAATCCAAATTTAGTTGTCTTGGATGCTGACCTTGCAGCGGCAACTAAGACAGGCGTGTTTAAGAAAGCGTTTCCAGAGAGGCATATTGACTGTGGAATCGCAGAGTGTAATATGGCAGGCGTAGCTGCTGGATTATCGCTTGCAGGCAAGATTCCATTTATGAGTTCCTTTGCAATGTTCGCGGCAGGACGTGCTTTTGAGCAGGTGAGAAACTCTATTGGTTATCCGCATTTAAATGTAAAGATTGGCGCGACACACGCCGGCATTACAGTAGGAGAGGATGGAGCATCACACCAGTGTAACGAAGATATTGCTTTAATGCGTACAATTCCTGGCATGGTTGTGATGTGTCCGGCAGATGACATTGAGGCAAAGGCAGCGGTGCGCGCAGCAGTAGAATATGAGGGACCCGTTTATATCCGTTTTGGACGCGCGGCAGTTCCTGTTATCAATGACAGGCCAGATTACAAGTTTGAGATTGGCAAAGGTACAGTTGTGAGAGAGGGCACAGATGTGACTATAGTAGCAACTGGTATCTGTGTGGATTCTGCACTTGGCGCAGCTGAAATGCTTGAGAAAGAGGGAATTCATGCAGAAGTGATTAACATCTGTACAATTAAGCCTCTGGATGAGGAAATTATCATTAACTCCGCAAAAAAAACTGGCAAAGTGGTTACTGCTGAGGAGCATTCTGTAATTGGTGGGCTGGGAAGTGCAGTATGCGATGCACTCTGTAAATCTTATCCAGTACCTGTCTGCAAGATTGGTATGCAGGATGTATTTGGCGAGTCAGGTTCTGCGGCAGCGCTTGTTGAGAAGTACAAGCTCGATGCAAAAGGCGTGTATGAGCAGGTGAAAACATTCTTGGCATAATATAGATTGAATGATTGCAGGCGTCATCTTTGTGGTGACGCCTGTTTTTGCGGTTGTTTTGTGCAATGATAAGAATACTTTTTGCACTTAAAATATTGTTATATCGCAGCGATAAGAAAAATATATATTACGACCTCCCATGCGAATGTGGTTTTATTATTTTTGAGAAATCTTTGTGTCATTGATTGGGGAATCTGCGGATCATGTGGAATGTGGGGCGGATAATATTTAAAATTTTTATTTCAACCTTATTCCTAATATGTTACAATTAAAATGTTACTTTTCACGGGTCAGGAATGCGCATGTACTGCGTATTCCGTGAGAACATGATTCAGGTATGAGGGGCGATTTTGGCGTAGCAAAATTTTGTATATCGCCCCGAATTGTTACTAGGAGCGGCTCTTATGCTGTGAATAGTAACAATAAGAATATTGTAATATCGATAGTAAGGAAAGGAATGGTCACATGGAACAGAAAAAAAAAGAATCCGCCAAAGTTTACAAGCAACAACAAATTGCGCCAGGTATCTACGACATGTGGATCAATACCACATTAGCGAACCAGGCAAAGCCAGGGCAGTTTATCAGCGTGTACACGCAGGACAAGTCGGCACTTCTGCCGCGGCCAATCAGTATTTGCGAGACAGATGTCGCGAACAACCGGCTGCGTATCGTATACCGTGTGGCAGGAAAGGGAACAGCGGAATTTTCAAGGTACAAAACAGGCTATCGGGTGGATATTCTCGGAACGCTCGGAAATGGTTTTCCGCTGGAAAAAGCAGAGGGAAAACGCCTTTTTCTGATGGGCGGCGGAATCGGAATCCCACCTATGCTCTCGGTCGCAAAAGCAATTAAAAATGTGGCGTCTGTCGATGTGATTGTCGGCTATCGAGACAAAGAACTGTTTCTGGTAGAAGATTTAGAAAAATATGCGTCAGTCCATGTCGCGACAGAAGATGGCAGTGTCGGCACAAAAGGAACTGTTATGAATGTTATCGAGGAAAAGAAGCTAGAGGCAGATATAATTTTTGCCTGCGGACCAATGCCAATGTTGCGAGTAATTAAAAAGTATGCTGCTGAAAATAAAATTGCGGCGTATATTTCCCTTGAGGAGCGGATGGCGTGCGGTGTGGGCGTGTGTCTTGGTTGCGTTGTAAAAACAACGAAGACTGACCATCATTCTCATGTGAACAATGCACGGATTTGCACGGACGGTCCCGTTTATAATGCAGAGGACGTTGATATCGTTGACTGACGACAAAACGGCAATGACGCAAATATTTAGTATATAAGGAATTAAAAACAGTGTACGAATTGTTTGTTGTGCTGGAAAAAACAGGTGCGGATTAGTAAAGTCTATTTATATAAAATCGGAGGAGTAGATTTGAATACAAAAATTACAATAGCGGGTGTTACATTTAAAAATCCGGTGATGACGGCATCGGGAACATTTGGTTCGGGTATGGAATACGCAGAGTTTGTTGATTTAAACTGTCTGGGTGCAGTCGTGACAAAAGGCGTTGCAAATGTGCCGTGGGAGGGAAATCCAACGCCGCGTGTGCAGGAGACTTATGGGGGAATGCTCAATGCAATTGGACTGCAAAACCCAGGAATTGATGTGTTTATTGAGCGGGATATACCATTTTTAAAACAGTATGATACAAGGATTATAGTCAATATTTGTGGGCGGTCTGTATCCGATTATGTGGAAGTTGTGGAGAAGTTGGCAGACCAGCCAGTCGATATGCTTGAGATCAATGTTTCCTGTCCAAATGTGAAACATGGCGGAATTGCCTTTGGGCAGGACCCAAAATGTCTTTTTGATATCACAAAGGAAATAAAAGAAAAGGCAAAACAGCCGATTATTATGAAATTGTCTCCTAATGTAACAGATATCACAGAGATGGCAAAGGCAGCAGAGGCTGCCGGAAGTGATGCAATCTCACTGATTAATACTATCACTGGAATGAAGATTGATATTCATAAAAGAACCTTTGCGCTGGCAAATAAGACAGGAGGGCTGTCTGGTCCTGCGATTAAACCGGTCGCAGTGCGCATGGTTTATCAGGCGGCAAATGCTGTAAAGATACCTATTATAGGTATGGGGGGCATCGCATGTGCGGAGGATGCGATTGAATTTCTGTTGGCAGGTGCGACAGGTATTGCTGTCGGTGCTATGAATTTTGTTAATCCTTATATAACAGCCGAGGTGGTAAAAGGCATTGAGGAGTATATGCGTGAGTATGATATTAAGGAGCTGACGGATATAATTGGCTCTGTAAAATAAAAAGTCATAACAAGTCCTCCAACAGCATACATTTTACTAGAGCGTGTACGCTGTTGGGAGGTTTTTACATGGAATTAATGAAGAAAAATATCCATACAGAGCGGATAAAGTCAAAGGCGTTGTTGCAGGTGCCATTGGAGACGGATATTAATGTCTCTGATGCAAAGCCAGATGTCGCGAAAGTGATTTATGACTGTGGAAAGATTAAGGTGGATGAGATTAAGACTGGCATGAATAAAATCTGGGTCAAAGGGCGCCTGTGTTATCAATTCCTGTATCAAACAGAAAGCGAGGACAGAGCACTTGCCGGAATGGAGGGAGATATTCCTTTTATGGAGGAAATCTATCTCGACAAACTGGAAGGACAGGACAGGGTGATTTGCAAGACGAGTCTGGATGATATGCGAGTGCATATTATCAATTCAAGAAAACTTAGCATTCAGGCCGTGATATCCCTTGAGCCAAGAGTGGAGGAGAGCATTGCCGAGGAACTATGTGTAGAGCTTGATAATTCAGGGGGGGCGGATCTTGAAAAACTAGAATATCGCAAAAAGAGTTTGGACTTTCTGGAAACAATTGTCAAGAAGCGGGATTTGCTGCGTATTCACGAGGAGACACGACTGCCTGCTGGAATGCCAGATATTGGTGCTGCTCTGTGGAAAAATATACAGATTAGTAGCATTAGTTTTCGTCCAATGGATGAAAAGCTTGGAATTACAGGAGAGATAAGCCTGTTTATTGTGTATCGAGAGGATGCTTCTGGCAGAATTAACTGGTACGAGACAATGATTCCGTTTAATGGTTCTGTGGAATGTCAAAATAGCAGAGAGGGCATGATTGTCGATGTGACCTATGAGACAGGGCATGAGGAAATTACAGTGAGGGAAGATTCTGACGGAGAGTTTCGGCTGATTGGAATCGAGATGACTATCGAGTTGGAGATTAAACTCTATGAGAGGGAAAGCACCTCTATTGTGGCGGATGTGTATGGTGTGAGCTGTGAGGTGCAGGCAGGAATTGACAGCAAACAGTTTCGCAGTCTCTGTACAGAGTTAAACACAGAGGAAAAGTTGACGCGCAGTATTAAAATTGAGGATGCCGATCCAAAAATTTTGCAAGTGTGCCACAGTGATGCGCGCGTAAAGTTGGAGGAGACAGCTTTTCGGGAGGGAATGCTGCGACTTGCCGGAGAGATTGAATTGCAAGTGCTGTATGCTTCCAATGAGAGCGGCGCAGGGCTTTATCCAGTGCGGAGTATTGTGCCATTTGAGATTGCAAAAGAACTTCCAGGTGTGGATGAGCGGCAGATTGATCAGTATTCCTTGTCTGTTCAGATACCACAGCAGACGGTGAGTATCAAGGATAGTTCACAGCTTGAATGGCGAGGAACTATGAGTATTGAATTGCGGCTCTACAGCGCAAACAGCGAAGATATCTTGACAGACTTGAGTATTACACCACTAGACGCAGAAGTGCTTGAAAAACTGCCAGGATTTGCGATTTACTATGTCAAACCAGGCGATTCCTTATGGCAAATTGGCAAAAAGTACTATGTAAGCGTAGGTAGAATTAAGGAGATGAATAACTTGACAGAGGATGAGATTAAGGCAGGGGATAAACTTTTAATTGTAAAATAAAAGATAAGTACAAAAAAGAGTAGGGAAAAGAATCTTCCCTACTCGAATTATTTTATTGTGCTCTTGCCACAACTGTTCCGTCTTCTGTTGTGGTTACAGTGTCCTTTGCGGACTCTTTGTCTTCAGTCTTTGGCTCCATCAACTTATCAAATTTCTCAAGAACAGCGTCATAAGTTTTCTTTGAAATCTCAGGAAGTTTTCCGCCCCATGTCTTCTCCGCTTTCTCATATCCTTTTAAGAATGCATCACGCATCTTTTCAAGCTGTTTGGAATCATTGCCTGCAAGTGCTGTCGCAAATGATACAATGCGGTCGGAAGTCTGTTTTACACCCCAGTAACCATCCTCGGAGATAGCTTCCTGCGCTTTTTTCTGTGTTGCTGCATCAACAGTGTAATTTCCTTTTGAAAGGAACTGCCAGATATTGTTTGCCTCACCAAAAGTATTTGTCTGTGTATTGAGCATACTATGTACTAAATCTGTCAACTGGTTTTGGCGTTTTTCCTGATCTGCCTTAAGCTGGGCTACGATAGACTTTCTGTCCTCGTCTGATAGTTTTCTTTTGTCATAGACAGCAGCCGGTTTCTCTTTTTCTTCTGTACCTGCAACGGCTTCATTCTTTGTAGAGTCAACCTTTGAAGAAGTATTTTCTTTTTTTTCTGCCTCAATAGCATACAAATCTGCTGTATTGTTATTTCCAATTCCTGATAAACTCATATGGTATCCCTTCCCTTCCCAATTAATAAATAATTTTGCGATCAGTACGCCAAGTGGCTGCATAGCAGACATTTGGCGAATGCTGCTAAGGTCACAGGTTTTGTGGATTGTTACAAAACTGTGATGCCCTCCATGGCTTTCACCAGCTATTATGCACACGGACACGCCTACTTGATTTTGACGTAGACATACTGGTTTTATGTTTATATCGGCATTATAGCACAAAAACTTAACTGTGAATAGACTTAATTCACTAAATTTTGGAAATGTATGAGGATAGGAAGAAAATAAATAGAAACTGTAATAAATATTCCTGTTTTTTGTAAAATTTACACAAATTTCTATTGTATATCATAGGATATTGTGATATAAATATAGCTATAAAGAAAGACATTCTTACTTTCTTTTAAGAGTTTTTGTAGGGGGAATTGCTATGGATTTTGTCAGCGAAAAAGGTGCGGTTCGGATGGTGAGCACCTATGTTGAACATGAGGTGCCGGAGCATCGAAGAGTTACGGAAAAAGAACTCAATGCAGGGGGAATTGCTCCAGAGGCAAGGGCAGCTTTTAACAGAAAGCCATACTATGGTTCATCAGCAGTTAATTTTAAAAATCGTCCGGTGCTTAGATAAGCGGCCGCCTGGATCTGTGGAATAGATTCAGGCGGCGCTTTAAATTTTAAAAAGTTCTGTGGAAAGTCTTGTTGTAATATGTTATAATGACGACAGATATAGGAAATGCAAATCTACTTGCGTTTTCTCGTGCCGACCACATGCTGTAAAGCAGCTAAGGAACTGTTCAGAAATTCCTTATGCGGTCGAGTGCATGATTACAGCAACGATAAGGATCTACCCAAAAGATGTGGGAAAGGAGAAAAAGAATGAAAGGCAAAACAAGATATCATAAAGGATTGGCAGCTTTGCTGGCACTGACATTGTCATTTCCTATCGTGCCAGAAATTCGGACAAAGGCAGCGGAAGAATCAGAGACCGAGTACACTACATTGGAAGAACTAGAAACGTTGGAGTCAGAAGACCCCACATGGGAAGCACTGGAAGATTTGGATCCAGATGACCTGATAGAAGAGCCAATGGAGTTGGAGACAGAACCGGAGACGGAAGAAATTACAGAGCAGCAGACAATACCTGGTACTTGGACTCATCTTGGTGATGGATGGCATTATCTTGATGGGACAGACATCAGAGTATATATGGACGGTGATATTATCCGACTTTGCGGTACAGGAGACTTTCCAGATGTGGATTACTGGAAATTGTATGAGCGGCCGTGGCACAGCTCGTCAGCACAACATCTAATTATTGACAGTTCCATTGCGTCTATTGGGGCATATGCATTTTATAAGTGCCCAAATATCAAGTATATTACGATTGCGACCAGTACTTTTATCAACAACAAAAATGCTTTTGAGGGAATCAATATCAGTCCTGTTTTTAGAATTGTTGACGAGAAGGTACAGACGCGGATGTACGGAACAATACCTTATACCAGTCTGGACAGTATTCAGGCGTTTGCACAGTCCAATGCAATGGGGGCTTGTTATATCTTAGATGATAATAAGAAGGCAACTGCTTTTCAGGAGAGCACCAATCCGACAATTGGTAATGTGTATTCAGCGAAAAATACGAAAGCACCATGGAACAAGCTTTCAAAAAATGCAAATGGGCGAAAGGCAACTCCAATCTGCAAGCTGTCGCCTTTGACACCAGACCCGACGCTGAAGGTATCAGCACAGAGACTGTATCCGGGCACGGCTTGTTATGAGGTATATGCTGCATTTATAGAGGATTATACCTTTGCAACGACCTTCAATATCATGGTGGAGAAAGAGGAGCAACCTGTAAAAGAGACAGCCAGTGAACTGGATTATATCCTTACAATTCCGAAGGCGTACCGCCGTGCGGACAGGAGCTTCCGGCTGTTAGCAATCGGCGATGGTGAGGTTTACATTTATGATGACCTTGACTCATATGATGATAGGATGACTTTCCGTACCAAAAAACCGACGACAGCATATGCATTGGTCTATAAGTAAAGAAACGAGGGAAAATAAAAATGGCAAGTGTAAGCATTGAACAGTTAATTGAAAAGCTCAAACTTATCAATCTGACACCGCAGATTGATGTGGCAAGTGTGAAGATTCATCAGCCGGATATCAACCGACCAGCGCTGCAGTTGGCAGGATATTTTGAGCATTTCGAGGAGACCAGACCACAAATTATCGGTTTTGTAGAGTATTCTTATATGAAGAATCTTTCTGACGAGAAGAAAAAGGAGGTTTATCCGAGAGTTATATCCGAGAAGACGCCCTGCATTATTTTCTGCCGCAATTTGCAGCCAGATGAGATTTTTATGAAGGCAGCATTGGAGCATAATGTTCCGATTTTGGTTACAGGGAAACCGACATCTGCATTTATGGCAGAGATTATACGATGGCTGAATGTCAAGCTTGCACCGTGCATTTCTGTGCATGGTGTGCTGGTGGATGTATATGGAGAAGGCGTGCTGATTACAGGGGAGAGCGGTATTGGAAAGAGTGAGGCAGCGCTAGAATTGATTAAACGTGGTCATCGTCTAGTTTCGGATGATGTTGTGGAGATTAGAAAAGTAAGCGACGATACGTTGATAGGTTCTGCACCGGATATTACACGGCACTTTATTGAACTGCGCGGTATTGGTATTATTGATGTAAAGACACTATACGGTGTACAGAGTGTAATGGATACTACAAATATCAATCTGGTTATCCGCCTGGAAGACTGGGATAAAGAAAAGAAATATGACCGCCTAGGACTGGAGGAGAATTTTACAGAGTATCTGGGCAATAAAGTAGTCTGTCATAATATACCAATTCGACCAGGCAGAAATCTTGCAATTATCTGTGAGTCCGCAGCAGTCAATTATCGTCAGAAAAAGATGGGTTATAATGCCGCACAGGAGTTGTATCAGCGTGTACAAAATTCTCTAGCAAAGCCGCGTGATGATGAGGAAGAATAAAATTTATGAAAAGTACAAGGAGAATGCTATGAGTAAATATTGTTTTGGAGTAGATTTGGGTGGAACTACAGTGAAAATCGGTCTTTTTGACACGCAGGGAACCGTGGTGGAAAAATGGGAGATTTCAACACGGAAAGAGGACAATGGAAGTCATATTTTGCCGGATATCGCAAAGGCGATACTAGACAAAATTGCACAGAAGCAAATCGCAAAGGAAGAGGTAATCGGTGTTGGAATTGGTGTTCCTGGACCAGTAGATGAGCAGGGGATTGTACATATGGCGGTCAATCTTGGCTGGGGTGTTATCAATATCAATGAGGTTCTTGGCAATCTGTTGCAAATACCTGTCAAAGCAGGAAATGACGCGAATGTGGCGGCACTTGGAGAGATGTGGTGCGGCGGCGGAAAGGGCTGTAGTGACATGGTGCTTGCAACGCTGGGCACTGGCGTTGGCGGCGGCATTATTGTCAATGGGAAGATGGTGACAGGCGCGACCGGTTCTGGCGGAGAGATTGGACATATCCATATTGTAGACGGAGAGCCTGATGTATGTGGCTGCGGCAATCACGGTTGTCTGGAACAGTATGCTTCCGCGACAGGCGTTGTGCGTCTGGCAAACAGAGCACTTGAAAATTCTGAACAGGAAAGTGTATTGCGTGCGGCTAAGGCAAACGGAAGACTGAGTGCAAAGACGGTTTTTGACGCTGTGAAGGAAGGCGATAGTCTTGCATGTGAAGTGGCGGAACAATTTGGCGCATATCTTGGAAAGGGACTTGCAATGATTGCCTGCGTTGTTAATCCAGAAGCAATTGTGCTTGGCGGCGGCGTCTCAAAAGCAGGAGAGATCCTATGCCAGTATGTTTCAAAATATTATAAAACATATGTTTTCCATGGGTGTAAGGAAGCGCAGTTTCGTTTGGCAACGCTTGGAAATGATGCCGGAATTTATGGTGCGGCGAAGCTGGTATTGGAATAAATGAGAGAAAAAGTATTACAATAAAAAATGTAAAATAGAACGATATTATATTAAAAGAGGTTTCAGCAATTGAAAATGGAGTTTGATCAGGAAGCAAAACAAAGACTCTACCAAAGACTGTCCGAAATCTTAGATTCGGAGCAAATACTGTTCAATGAGGAAATGTCAGCTCATACCACCTTTCGCGCGGGTGGTAAGGCTGACATATTTGTGGAGATTGATACTTCCGCACAGCTTGGCAGCGTGCTTGCGGCGTTGCGGGCGGAGGGGCTTTCTCGTCTGAACGAGGATTTTTATCTGTTGGGAAATGGCAGCAATGTGCTAGTCAGTGATGAGGGCATACGGGGTGTAGTGCTACATTTGTCAAAAGCATTTTCCAATATCACGGTGCAGAATAAAACGCTAGTCTGCGAGGCGGGGGCGACACTTGCGCAAGTTGCCCATAAAGCATGTGAGTACGCGCTGACAGGGTTTGAGTTTGCTGCTGGGATTCCTGGAAGTATTGGCGGCGCTATTGTAATGAATGCAGGGGCATACGGTGGAGAGATGCGGCAGGTTGTAGAGCGTGTTCGGCTAATGACGTTTGATGGTACGCTGATTGAGAAAAGCGGAGCGGAAATGAACTTTGCGTACAGACATAGTTTGGTGAAAGAGCAACCGCTGATCGTTTTGGAAGTGACGCTTTCACTTGCACATGGAAATCAGGAAGAAATACAGGCAAAAATGGAAGACTTGGCAAGTAGGCGGCGGGAAAAGCAGCCGCTAGAATATCCGAGTGCAGGTTCCACATTTAAACGGCCGGAGGGGTATTATGCGGGAAAATTGATTGAGGAGGCGGGGTTGCGCGGCTTCTCAGTGGGTGGTGCGCAGGTTTCTGAGAAACATTGTGGTTTTGTGATTAACAGGAACAACGCCACCGCCGCAGACATTCAGGCGTTGATTATGGAGGTGCAGAGGCGCGTATATGCATCTGCAAAGGTTGCAATAGAGCCGGAAGTGATCTTGCTGGGATTTGATTAGAAAGGGCTGATAGGATGAGATTTGTGATCGTTACTGGCATGAGTGGCGGTGGAAAGTCAACGGCGATGAAGATGCTTGAAGATGCAGGTTACTATTGCGCTGACAATATGCCAGTACCGCTGATCGAAAAATTTATGGAACTTTTGGCAATGCCAGACAATGGCATATTGAAAGTAGCATTGGGGTTGGATGTCAGAGCAGACCAGTCTTTTGAAGATGTCAATCAACTTATCGCGCGCCTTCGGGAAAATTATGCCTTTGAGATTTTGTTTCTTGAGGCGGCGGACAATGTGCTGTTAAAACGGTACAAGGAATCGCGGCGTGTTCATCCGCTGTCGGTGGATGGAGATTTGATGAGTGGAATCACACGGGAACGAGCATTGCTTGCAAGCATTAAGCAGGCGGCGGATTATGTGATTGACACGACAAACTTGTTGACCCGGGAACTGAAAATGGAATTAGATCGCATATTTGTCAACAATCAATCTTATAATAACCTGATGGTCAATATTATGTCCTTTGGTTTTAAAAATGGTATTCCACAGGATGCAGATTTGGTTTTTGACGTGCGTTTTTTACCCAATCCTTTTTATATTGACGAGCTGAAACAAAAGACAGGACTGGACCGCGAAGTACAAGATTATGTGATGAGTTTTCCAGAAGCACATGAGTTTGTGGAGAAATTGACGGATATGATTCACTTTCTAATTCCACACTATATTAATGAGGGAAAATATCAGCTTGTCATTGCGATTGGATGCACAGGCGGTCAACACAGAAGCGTGACGCTTGCGGGCGAACTTTATAACCGCATGAAGGACAAAGGCGATTATGGACTTACGCTGCGTCATAGGGATACAAAGTGAAGTAGGTGGTTCCATGTCTTTTTCAGGAGATGTAAAGGACGAATTGGTAAGGCTTGAAAATGATGCGCGGCACTGTCAGATAGCGGAGCTTGCGGCAGTTTTAGTGTATGCAGGGACAGTCAAAACTGATGTTTTGGGAGTGCAGTGTATTGAATTGCCATCGGATTCCCCTCTGGTGGTGCGAAGAGGTCATATGCTCTTTGACAGATTGTTTGGGGAACAGTTTTTCACGGAAAAACATCTGATACAAGATAAAATATGTGTTCGCAAAGTGCTTCAGACGATAAAATATAGCGGTGGTGAATTGCTGGTCAATCCATTGTTGATAAAGAGTTTCTGTTGTAAGCGCGCCTTTTTAAGGGGGACTTTTTTAGCCGTTGGTTCCATGAGTAACCCAGAAAAGGGCTATCATTTGGAATATGTGTGTGCAGATGCACAGCAGGCAGCGCAGATTATGGATACGCTATTGGCATATGGTATTCGCGCAAAGACTGTGGTGCGGAAAAAGTATCAGGTTGTGTATATTAAGGAAAGTGAGGAGATCGTGGAGTTGCTCAATGTGATTGGCGCCCATGTCTCTCTGATGAAGCTTGAAAATTTACGTATTTTTAAGGATATGCGCAATTCTATTAACAGGAAAGTAAACTGTGAGACTGCTAATATATCAAAGACGGTTCATGCAGCCACAAAGCAGATTGCGGATATTCAATATATCAAAGAACATTATGGATTTGACAATCTAAAAGAAAATCTTAGGCAGGTGGCAGAGCTGCGCTTGGAATATCCAGATGCAGCGTTGAAGGAGTTGGGGGAATATTTGTCTCCACCTGTAGGGAAATCGGGCGTAAATCATAGATTGAGGAAATTGAGTGAGCTGGCAGAGAAGCTCAGGGGTGATTGATGAATACAGATTTAGAACAAAAGGCATTATTTATAATCAATCCGCATTCGGGCAAGGGGCTAATAAAAAACAGTTTGCTGGGGATTGTGGATATTTTGGTAAAAGCTGGATATGAAGTGACAGTCTATCCCACACAAGGGCGAGGGGATGCTTGTCGCGCAATGCGTGAGCGCGATAAATCCTACAGTATTATCATATGTAGTGGCGGGGATGGCACACTAGATGAAATTGTGACTGGAATGATACAGTCTGGTTTTAAGACGACAATTGGTTATATTCCGGCAGGAAGTACAAATGATTTTGCAAATAGTTTAAAAATTTCTTCGACCATGAAACAAGCTGCGGAAACTGTGGTTCATGGCACGGTATTTTCCTGTGATGTGGGCAGGTTTAATGAGGATGTCTTTGTGTATATCGCTGCGTTTGGTCTTTTTACAGAGGTCTCCTATGGAACACCGCAGGAGATGAAAAATATGCTAGGGCATATGGCTTATATTTTAGAGGGAGTGAAACATCTTCAAAATGTTAAATCGTATTGGTTAAAAGTGACAAGTGTGTCAGAAAATGGAGAAACGAAGATAATTGAGGATGACTTTATATTTGGCATGATTACAAACTCTTATTCGGTTGGTGGCTTTAAAAGTATTGCAGGCAATGTGTTTAAGGGCAAGATTTCGCTCAATGATGGACTTTTTGAAGTGACGCTCATCAAAATGCCAAAAAATCCTATGGAGTTAAATTCGATTCTGGCAGCGCTTGCCATTCAGAATATCGATACGGAGTATATGTATAGTTTTAAATCGGGAAAACTGATAATAGAGTCGCAGGAGGAAGTTGCATGGACACTTGACGGCGAGTTTGGCGGAAAGCATAAACTGGTCACGCTCACAGACGATATGCAGGCAATGGATATTATGATAAATCAGTAAAAATTTCCATTGGGTATAGTATTTTGCAAAATGCATAAAATAGAAACAATAGAATACTGTAGGCAGGTGATTGCCCTGTGAAAAAAATTCCGAGGCTGATTACTTTTATTGTATGTCTTCCTTTGATTGGAACAGTTTTTATCAAGCCAGATAAGGGGGCATGGAGAACAGAGGAGAGCGATGTGGGAGGCATGGATGACCGCTTTGTCATTCGTGTTGAGGAGGACATTGGAAGCTTTGTTTTTCAACCAGAACAGTTAATAGAATTTTTGATGTATAAGGCGGTTCCAGAGGATATGATATTTAGTTCTTCTGAGGATTATATTGCTGGGACGGATACCGTCAGGGACCCCGAACAGGAGTACTTAAAAGCGCTCGCAATTGTGTGTCGCAGCAATCTTGTAACGGTGTGGGAGGCAGAACAGTGCCCGGAGGTGCTTGATTATGAAAAGATGCACTTTGCGGCAAATTATTTTTATCGGATACATACAGAAGCTGCATCGGATTCCGATGCGCTTGTAAAATTAAAGGAAATAGAACATGCGGCAAAAGCCGTAAAAGGAGCTGTGATTACGAAGGATGGGAGCGTAAGCGCAGCTCCTTTTTTTACCACTTCGCCTGCGGGAATGCTTGTGTCTGAGGCAGGCGACCAGGTTGGTTTTTCACTCAATTACGCTTATGTGCTTGCGGCGCAAGGCATGGATTTTTATGAGATATTAAAATATTTTTACGGTGATATCAGGGTCAATATTTATGAATAAAATCCTTCTGAGACGTCAATGCTATAGACAGGCAAAGGGTTTGTTGCAGTTTTGTCAGAGGCAGAACTGTTTGCCGGAAATGGAGGGAAAGGATGAACAGACGAAACAACAGGCGTCCTGCCTTGCAGAAAGAAAAGATTAGTATTATCGCAGCATCGGTATTTGTATTGTCGGCACTTACTCTTGCGGGCGTGTATATGTCAAAGCAGGGCGAAGAGAAAAAAGAAGAAAATCGCATAGATTTTGCAAAGCTGGAACAGGAAAACGCTACATTGGAGGAAGGAGATACAGGTCTTGCGGACACCAGATTTGTATCCGGCAAAGCACAGTCAGAGACTTCTACAGAGAAAAAGAATCCGATAGACACCAGATTTGTGGATGAGGATATGTACGATCTGAGCGACAACAATGACATGGACGTTGATCCGGCCTTTACGGAGGCAAACTCAGGACAAGTGGAGAACACAAAGTTAAAGAACGCTCTTGAGGGGACAGACAAAGCAGCAGTATTTATGGATGGGCAGGAACAGTCACAGGAGCAAGATCTTGTGATGGATACGCCGTTGACTTTTTCTGATGAGGATTCCCTTGCGCTTCCGGTGATTGGTGATGTTTTGCTGGACTATAGTATGGACAAGGCAATCTATCATACTACAATGCAGCAATACTATTATAATCCGGCGTTGGTCATTGCAGCGAGTGAAGGACAGACAATCACTGCAGCGGCTGATGGCGTGGTGACAGATGTATATTATGATGCTAAGACAGGCAACACAATTTGTTTTGACCTTGGAAACGGATACCTTCTTACGTATGGGCAACTCAGCGATATCAATCTAAAGAATGGTGATAGAGTTTCCGCCGGTGATGTTGTAGGAAAAGTCGCAAAGCCAACAATTTATTATGCTGAAGAAGGAACAAACATTTATTATAAGCTTACTAAGGATGGAGTTCCGATTGACCCTCTGCACAGGGGATGAAATAACATGGAAGGGCATGGTTATTGACAATATGCTTTTATTAGAAAACGCGGCAATTCGCAGTATGAGTGACGCGGCAGGCGAACAATATAAGACGGATATCCTTGAGGGCAGCATACTTATAAAGGACGGAAAAATCCTTGAGGTGTCTCCGAAGATAGAACTCCCACAGTCTGCGGATTGCATGAAGATAGATGTGAACCATCATCTGGTTATGCCAGGAATTATTGAGGCTCACTGTCATATGGGTATCACCGAGGAGAAGAAGGGGCAGGAGGGAGACGACTGCAATGAGACAGTGCATCCTGTCACTCCAATGCTCCGCGCAATTGATGCTATCAATACGATGGATGCAGCTTTTGCCGACGCAGTAAGGGCTGGCATTACCTCTGCAAACATTGGTCCCGGCAGCGCAAATGTTGTCGGAGGCCAGTTTGCAGTTGTGAAGACTTACGGCAGAAGAATCGATGACTTGATTCTCAAATTTCCGTCTGCAATGAAAGTTGCGTTTGGCGAAAATCCCAAGGTAAATTATGCGGGAATGAATACATCGCCTGTAACGCGTATGGCGATTGCAGGAATGCTGCGCAATGAGCTTGTCAATGCAAGGCAGTACTTGGAAAAAAGTGATTGGGAAAACACAGATTTCAATTTGCATTATGAGGCGTGGCGGCCTGTATTTGAGAAAAGGATACCACTCAAGGCGCATGTACACCGCGTCGATGATATTTTTACAGCAATTCGTATTGCAAATGAATTTGGTTTGAATATGACGTTGGACCATTGCAGCGAAGGACATCTGATTGCACAGGAGATTGCGCAGTCTGGTTTTCCTGCCATTGTAGGACCAGATTTAGCCACTCGCAACAAGATAGAAGTGCAGAACGTGGCATTTAAGACAGCGGGCGTTTTGGCTGAGGCAGGTGTGATGATATCAATTACAACAGACCACCCAGTTTCTTTGATTCAGTCGCTTCCGCTGTGTGTGGGACTCTGTGTGAAACAGGGACTTTCTATAGAGGACGGATATCGCGCAATGACAATCAATGCAGCAAAAATCTGTGGAATTTCTGAGCGTGTGGGAAGTTTGGAATCTGGAAAAGATGCGGATATTGCAATCTTTAACGGAAATCCAATGGAGGTATTTACAAAGACGCTTATGACACTGATTGACGGGAAAATAGTGTACCATGATCCGGCAGTTCCAGATGCGGATTCTGGTAAAATTGTGCTGCCACGATACAGTTTAGCCTAGGACTTTGCATTTACTGCAAAGTCCGTGAAATAACATAGTGGCTGAGATACATCAAGCCACCACGGAGTGGTTTTGCATGGCTTGATGCTTGTAACAGGAAGCCGAAGGCTGAACTGTTACGCTGCCGCAATAGATTTTATTTTAGTAGCTTTACTTGTGGATAAAATGCGTGTAGAATAAGAACAATAAGGGTTTGCTGTTTACTCGTCCAATAACATAGTGGAAATCGTGTGCCAAAATGCGTGCTCTTTCGCATTTTGTGTGCAAATAGGTTGCTGTTTACGTGTTCGATGCATAAAATTGTGCCAAAATTAGATGGGGCATGAACAGTGACTAATAAGGGTTTGCTGTCCTGTGGAAATGCACAGCAGAAAAATACTGCGGAATTGTTTAGGCCATTGTTTGTCTCCTTTGCGAAGTTTCAGCACATATTTTCTTGGAAGGCGGCACAGACAGAGATCTTTGTACATATATTATGAAAGATATACAGCAGGCTATAGGTATAGTAAACGCAAATATTTTTGTGGTTTGCTATAAATCAGCAATCAGGAGAGGAATGGTTAGAAATTATGAAAATTGTTATTTTGGCGGGTGGAACCAGTACGGAGCGTGATGTGTCGCTTGTAACAGGCTGCATGATCTATCATGCACTCAGAAAAAAAGGGCACCAGACAGTTCTTTTGGACTTGTATCTGGGATACGAACAAAAGTTTGAAAATATTTTTGCGTTGGAGAAAGATTGGAGTGAAAATTTTGGCAGCATTTCGGAAAGCTGTCCAGATATTAACGCGGTAAAGGCACTGCGAAAGGATCATCCAGAGTGCGCGATTGGTCCGCATGTCATTGACATCTGTCGTCAGGCAGATATTGTTTTTCTGGCACTTCATGGGCAGAACGGTGAAGACGGTAAGATACAGGCAATGTTTGATTTGTTGGATATCAAATACACAGGCACAGATTATATTTCTAGTGCGCTTGCCATGGATAAGGCAATTTCTAAGGAACTGTTTCACAAGTACAAGATACCGACACCAAAGGGAATCACTGTTTGCCGCAATGAGATACAGATTGTGGAAGTGTGGAATATCTTTCCATGCATTGTTAAAGTAAATTGCGGTGGTTCCAGTGTGGGAGTTTACCGGGCAGATGACAGACAGGAATTGGACAGTGCACTAGCAAAAGCGTTTGTGTTTGAGGATAGAATTTTAATAGAACAGTACATAGATGGGCGGGAGTTTTCTATTGGTGTTATTGATGGAGAAGCGCTTCCTGTCATTGAGATTGCGCCGAAGGTTGGTTTCTATGATTATAAAAATAAATATCAGGCAGGCACGACAGTAGAGACTTGTCCGGCAGAGCTTGATCCCAATGTGACAAGAGCAATGCAGGCTTGTGCAGAGTCTGTATATCGGGCACTTCGGCTGAAAACATATGCGCGTATGGATTTTCGTATGGACAATCAATATCAGTTTTATTGTCTGGAGGCGAACACGCTTCCAGGTATGACGCCAACATCTCTACTTCCACAGGAGGCCGCAGCAGTCGGCATGGATTTTGCAGACTTGTGTCAGCGGATTATTGACAGTTCTATGCACAAGTATGCGTGAGATAAGGAGGGATTGGCCGCAGCGGTCTTGGAGATTCCGGTAGATTATTGTGGGAGAGGGAGAGACTGTCATGAAAAATATGACATTAAAAAAGATAGCAGAAGCAGTAAATGGAGTGTTTCATACAGAGGCACTATCCGATCAATTTTCGATAGAGGCTGTGGAAGCAAACGGGGTGTTTCTTGATTCGAGGAAAGTTGGAAAAGGAGACATCTTTATTGCAACGCGCGGGGAACATGTGGATGGGCACAGTTTTATAGATAGTGTGTTTGATGCAGGGGCTTTGGGAGTAATCTGCGAACAGGCACCAAAAAACCCAAAAGGACCATATATAGTCGTAAAAGATAGTTTTCAGGCACTTAGAGCGCTAGCGGAGTATTACAGGGCGCTGCTTCCAGTGAAAGTTGTAGGAATTACAGGCAGTGTTGGTAAGACCAGCACCAAGGAGTTTGTGGCAAGTGTTCTGTCAAAAAAATTTTGTGTCCTAAAGACAGAGGGCAATTATAACAATGAGATTGGGCTTCCGCTCACAGTCCTTCGCATACAAGCAGATTGTGAGATTGCAGTACTTGAGATGGGGATTAGCAATTTTGGGGAGATGCATCGGCTCAGTCGGATTGCAAAGCCAGATGTGTGTCTCATTACAAACATTGGGCAGTGTCATTTGGAAAACCTTGGTACAAGAGATGGGATTTTGCGAGCGAAGTCTGAGATTTTTGATTTTATGCAGGAAGGTGCAGGTATTTTTCTAAATGGTGATGATGACAAACTTGTCACAATTCGAGATATAAAGGGCAGCATTCCAGTGTTTTTTGGCAGCGGGAGCAAGAATGCTGTCTATGCAGACCAGTATGAAAACAGAGGACTCAATGGCAGCAGGGCGCGGATCCATATTGACCAAACAGCGTTTCCGGTGGAGATACCGCTTCCCGGGGAGCATATGCTGTATGATGCACTTGCTGCTGCAGCAGTTGGCGCGTTTTTTGGATTGACGCCAGCGCAGATTCAGGCAGGGATTCGGGAGGTGGAGGCTGTGGACGGCAGAAGTCATGTGATGCGTACCAGCCATTACACACTGATTGATGATTGTTACAATGCCAATCCAATCTCTGTAAAAGCTGCGCTTGATTTGCTGAGTATGACAGATAATTCAGATAAAAGCGCACGAAAAATAGCGATTTTGGGAGATATGTTTGAGCTTGGCGCACAGGAGGAGGCACTGCACCGCGAAGTGGGGGTTTACGCGGCGCAGAAAGGGCTTGATGTGGTAATCTGTGTAGGAAAACTGTGCAAAAGTATGTTTGATGGTGCACAGAGCGTAGTGTGTGCCAACAGCACTTGTTATTACTTTGCAGATAAGGAAGCATTGTTTTCCGAGATTGGTAAAATAATCCAGAAAGGTGATCTTGTGCTTGTCAAGGCATCTCACGCAATGCACTTTGAGGAGATTATCGCACGGCTCTCATGACGGAAAATTAGATATTTTCTTTATTCTTTTGATAGGTTTCTAAGATAATATTCTGTACATAGGGCGCTAGTTTTTTCTGCTGTTCTTTTGGGAGCTCTTTGATATAGATTGGCTTGCCATACTCAATGATAACGTGTGCCTTTTTAATCCATGGATATTGGTTTTCAAAGACCGCTGCGCTATTGTTGATGGTCATGGGAATAATGGGACAGCCTGCCTTTACCGCAATCTTAAAGCTGCCTTCATGAAAGGGCAGAAGCGTGCCTTCTTCTTTATTTCGTGTCCCTTCAGGAAAGATACAGATGGATTTGCCATTTTTCATTAGGTCGATAGCGGCAAGGATAGTCTGCATACCTGCCTTGATATTCTCACGGTCAAGGAACAGACAGTGGAGGTTGCGCATCCAAATATTTAACAGAGGCACCTTTTCCATGCTTTTCTTGGCAATATAGCCAGTGGGGCGTGGAACACGAATATAGGTTAATACCACATCAAAAAAGCTTCTGTGATTGCCGATATAAAGCACGGGGGTATCTGTAGGAATATTTTCCTCTCCGATATAGTCCACTTTTGCGCCGGAAAGAAAGCGGATGCATCGAAATGCCCAGCTTACAATTGCCAGACTAGAGCGACTTTTGGCATCAGGGTTGTGTTTGCCAATCAGCCATTCCACAAACATGATAGGTGTACTCAGTATCAAAAAGAGAATGAGAAAACTTGCAACAAGTAGTAATCGAATCATAAAAGTACCATACCTTTCCTAATTTAATAAAAATTTACGCGACAGTTCAGCCTTCGGCTTCCTGCTACAGGCATCAAGCCATGCAAAATCGCTTCGCGATGGCTTGATGCATCTTGGCCGCTGCGCTTTCTTACGGACTTTGCAGCGTAGTGCAAAGTCCTGCGCTAAACTGTAACAAATTTCCATTCCATTCTATTCTATACAGTATTGCGGTTAAAATCAAGGTTTTAAAGTATATCTTCCCCGGAAACAGCATAAATATAGATATAATATAAATAGTCTCTCGGAATATCAGGCATTAAAAATCCGAGTGTCTATATCATTTTTAGGAGGCAGAATGGACAAATTGGGAAAAAAGAAGAAAAGAATTACCATATTTGTGGCAACGTGTATTATGATGATGCTGTTTCTTGCGGGCTGTGCCGGTGAGTCAACGGAGGATGATAAACTAAAAGATATTGAATTTACTGTAATTGGGGAAGACCAGCAGCCGGATTCTCTTAAGGAGATTATTGCGGAAAAGTCTGCGCAGCCGTTTCAGATTAGTTATACGCTCGGGGAGGAGCTCTATATTGCTGTGGGATACGGTGAGCAGCCAAGCGGAGGATACAGCATCAGTGTAAATGCGTTTTATGAGACAGAGGAGTCCTTGGTGATTGACACAACGCTTATTGGGCCAGGAAAAGCAGAGAATGTGACCAACACGCCAACACAACCTTATGTTGTGATAAAGACGGAAAATATTGCGGATAAGGCAATTGAATTTAAGTAAGATAATGCACAATGGACTTTTCCAACCTTTTATGTGCACGAGCGTCCAAATGAAATATGTCAGTAAGCTGACGGACGCTCGGCGTGCGAGTAGGGATAACTTTCCCTGCCTAATTAAGAAAGACTGTGAAAGTCTATTATATACAAAGAAAGGGATAAGAGCAATGATGTTAATAGAAAACGGTATAGTGATAGATCCGGCAAATGGCATAAAAAAACAGGCATCTATCTTGATAAAAAACGGGAAAATTGCAAGGGTGATAGATAACAGAGAGGAGCTTGACACAATAGAAATCAATTCTTGTGATAGAATCAATGCTTTCGGCTGTATGGTGGCGCCTGGCCTGGTGGATGTACATGTGCACTTTCGCGATCCTGGGTTTACACACAAGGAGGATATTGAGACAGGAGCAGAGGCTGCGCTGAGAGGCGGTTTTACAAGCGTTGTGTTGATGGCAAACACCAATCCTGTTGTGGACAACACAGAGACACTAACTTATATTTTGGAAAAAGGCAAAAAGACAGATTTAAAGGTTTATAGCTGTGCTACAGTGACAAAAGGAATGGCTGGGACAGAACTGACCGATATGGAGCTGCTTCTTGAAAAGGGTGCTGTTGGATTTACAGATGATGGGAAACCCATTCTTGACGCTACAGTGTTAGAACATGCCTTGAAAAAAGTTGCGGCGCTAAAAGTGCCTGTCAGTCTGCATGAGGAAAACCCTGCGTATATTCAAAATAATGGTGTCAATGCAGGCAAGGTAGCAGAATATTTTAAAATAGGTGGTTCGCCGCGTGAGGCTGAGATTTGTATGATAGAGCGTGATCTCCAGATTGCATTGGAAACCGGAGCGATATTAAACATTCAGCATATCAGCACTAAGGAGGGGGTCATGCTGGTTAGAGAGGCAAAGAGAAAGGCGGCAGAACTGGGATTCGATAATATCCATGCAGAGGCGACACCGCATCATTTTAGTTTGACGCAAGATGCAGTACTTCAATATGGAACTCTTGCAAAGATGAATCCGCCGCTGCGAGAGGAAGCAGACAGGCAGGCGATAGTCGAAGGGCTAAAAGACGGCACAATTGACATCATCGCAACAGACCATGCGCCGCATAGTGAGGAAGAGAAGGCAAAGTCCATCACGGAGGCGCCAAGTGGCATTATTGGTCTGGAAACTGCACTGGCGCTCGGAATTACAAACCTTGTCAATACCAATCAGTTGCCGATAGAGATATTAATCGAGAGAATGTCAACGGCCCCAGCGCTCCTGTATGGGCTTTCGGCAGGAACTTTGTCAGAGGGGGCGCCAGCCGACCTAGTAATTTTTGATGCGGGCGCCTCGTGGACTGTCGGAGCGTTTGCATCAAAGTCTTCCAATTCTCCTTTTGCCGGGCATACACTCAAGGGGGCAGTGTGCTATACAATTGTAGACGGAAAAGTGGTATTTATGAATCGCGCATTGCGCTCGGCGTCATGCCATAAACTTTCTTAAAGGCACGCCGAAATGTATTTGCATTGTTATAACCTACAGAGAGGTAAAGTTCATTCAGGCTGATATCTGTCTCGCGTATCAGCCTAGCTGCCTCGCTCATACGCATATTTTCAAGGTACGTTGAGAAGTTTAAACCTTTTTTCTCTTTGAAAAGATGGGAGAAGTAACTCTCTGAAATCTGAAACTTGTCAGAAATCTTGTTCAATCCCATAGAAGGATCATTATAGTTTTCATGGATATATTTTTCAATCATAGATATCAAATCGGAGTCGTTTGTCTTCTCTGTGAAAAGGGTACAGAGTTTGAGCGCAATATCTTCGCACAACATAAAAGAGACATGCTGGCTAAAGGCATCGTCCAGATTTTTAATGGTTTCTGCTGGCGTGTTTTGTGGCAGTGCAAAGCGCGCTTTGAGCAGCGTGTTTCGGATATCCGACAACAGAAACTGCAACATATTAATAGGAAGCGCGCGCTCCTCAATATTTTCTTGATGCAGCAGGCTAAAGAGTTCCATCACCTGTGATGTATTGCCTGTTGTGATAAAGTGTACCAGCTTTGTAGAGAGCTCATTTGGATAGTAAAAGGCATTTGAGTTTTTCTTAATAAATTCATACGGAAAGAAAATATAATTTTTACTCGTGTAGTTAACTGCCTCCATCGCTTGCTGATAGGACTCCCAAACATTCAAAATATCACTTGTATTCTTGCCAATTCCGGCAAACAGCCATATCCCATAAGTATCCAAAAGATAATTATGTATTTTCACAATTTCTTCATTGGTCTTGATGATTAGGTCTTTCTCATCTTCTGGGTGACCAATAACAATCAGTCCATAGATACGGTCAGAAGGGCTAAAACAGAAGAGTGGGCTGCCTAGAAATTTTTCAAGTGTTTCCAATATAATTTTATGACATTCTTCGTGTGTAAGAAATCCTTCTGGATAAGTATGATATTCATTGGCACTGTTGTAGGCGACAATATATAAACCATTGTAGAGAAGGTTTTCCTCTGTCAGTCCGAGAAATGTCTTGGCATAGGAAGCTTCCTGTGGAGAGAGAATCATGCCGCGCAAGAACTGGCGCACATAGGAGTGAAAAATAATAGGGCGCTGACTATCCATGACTTTCTGCAAATGACTTTTCTCCTGCTCTGTCACTTGTAGTTTTTGACCAAGCTGTATAATAGGCCGTATGTTTCGGGCAGAGAGCATGAAAATAAGGATAAGACCACCAATTAAAGTTGCCACAAATAATGCAGCGTACAATATTTGTGGGGGTGCATTATTTGCGGTTGCCTCGTAGGAAGGATGGCTATAATAGTAGGTAAAGCCTGTATTTTCAGATAAATAGCTGTTCATGGTCATCTTGCAGGATTTCAAAAAGGTCTCCATCTGATTAAACTGCGCCTCTGCAATCATGCTGCTAAATATTTGGCTCTCCACAGTAAAAAGTGACAGGATACTATCCCCTTGCTCACTTTGGACAGAGAGAAAACGATATGGCGCATCCATGTTCATACAGTCAAATAAGATGGAAAGTTCTTCCTTCTCAAGAACAAAGTAAGTGACGGCATGGACATCCATATAGTTGAGGTCATTCAGATCAATCACATACATATAGAAATCTTTGCCACTGCGTGGAAGAAACATATCCATGGGAATAAAATGATAGTAATATTCGGGTGTTGTCAGCACTTCCATAAAAATTTCGTGGACTTCTTCAGCATATCCCTTAATTCGTTTATAAAATCTGTCCTGTTCGACATAATAACCAGAACCTAAGATATAGTCGGAGTTTGGAAAGTAACAGTAGACTTCGGTCATGGGTAGGAGTATCTGCGGATACACATCAGTAGCTACAGAAGAAGCAACTGCATTGCCAAGAACAAGCAATTCATTGTCCACTTCTGTATTTCTAGCCAGAGTACGGAATCTTCCGTCTTGCAGAAGCTGGCGGCAGTATGTTTTCATAATATCAATATCTTTCTCAAACAATTCTACATTGCTCATAAGCGTCGCCTTTGCCTGCCAATTATACAGGCGCCGGGAGGCTCTTGCATCAGACACATACAGATAGGCACACAATAGTAAGATAATGAATAGAAAAATGCTATAAGAGGTTATCATTTTCAGCATAAGGGACTGTCTATGATAGATATTATTTGCTTGATTTCTTGATAATTTTATGTCACTTTGTATATTTTTAAACGAAATACGCACGTTTGTTTACCTCTTTTTTAATGTTTTTAATTAAAATTTAAACATAATTTCTTTTTTATATTATCAGCAAAATAAAAAAATTACAATATGTAAGTGTTTTCAGAGGTGCGAAAATAAAGGATTCTATTTTTTTGATGTGCAAAATATGCACGTTAGTCAAAAATTGTAGCTTGAAATAGCAAAATGCACAATGCTATAGTACAGAGTAGAGAGGGGGATGCTGGAAAGCGGCATCATTTCTTGAGAGATTAATTTTTTAAAGGGAGGAAGAAAATGAAAAAGAAAGCATTATCCTTACTATTAGCATCGACAATGGTTATCTCATTGACTGCATGTGGCGGTGGCAACAATGAGACATCAAGTAACTCTTCATCTGGAAACAGTAATACTGCTTCAGCAGATAAGAATGGAGACGCTGCGTCATCTAATGATAATACATCAGGGGAAACTGGTTCAGGGGACTATATTCTGACAGATGTTAAGATTATGGTGAATGGTACAGTAAACTCTGTAAAACAGGAGACAGAGGCACAGCAGACAACAAGAGATGCGTTTATTCCACAGCTTGAAGCTGCGGTTGGCGAGGCAATTGGACATGAGATTAACATTGATTTTGAGGTTGCAAGCCATTCAGATTATGCTGGTTATGTAGGACGTATGTTCGTTAGCGAGCAGTATCCTGACGTTATGATTATGAGCGCTGACATGCTCAAACAGTATGAGACAACAGGATTGTTGTGGGATATGGCAAACGCATATGACAATGCAGAGTTTCAGAATCGTATGAAGCTGCCTGGTATCAATGAAGGCTTAAAGGATGCGCAGGGACATCTGTACGGATTTGCACCGACATACGGCAATGGATGTATTACATATGTAAAACAGGCATGGTTAGACAATCTGGGCATTAATGGCGACGATATTAAGACCTATGATGATTTTTATAATATGTTGGAGCGGTTTTCCAAGGAAGATCCAGATGGAAATGGCATAGATGGTGATACTTATGGATTTATTTCCGCAGGTTTGATTGGAAGCGAAGCTCCCTGGATCAACTATGTGGCAGAGTTCTGGCAGGGAGCATATCCAAGCATTATTCAGGGTGAGGATGGCGTTTGGTATGATGGTTTTCAGGCGCCAGAGGCAAAGGAAGCGCTTCTTAGAATGCAGAAGGCATATCAGGATGGCGTGATTGACCCGGATAGTTTTACGGCAGGTACAAAAGATGCACGTGAGAAATGGTTTGGCGCAGAACAGTCTGGTTCCGCAGGTGTATTTTCATACTGGGCTGGTACATGGTATCAGAACCTTGCAAACAACTTAGAGAAGAACGGCGTGGACAATGAGGTGTATGAGTTAGCACCAATTAAGGAGATCACAGACACCTTTGGTGGTTATCTCAACAGAGAAGCTCCCGTTTGGGTTATCTTGGATGATGGTGATGGGGATGATTCTCGTGAGCAGGCAATCTTTACTGCAATCCTCGACACAATGCTTGACGGTGATAAAGTACAAACTCTGTGGACATATGGTCCAGAAGGTATTGCATGGTCTACGGAGGCTGAGGACTTTGCACTTTATCCAGATGATCCTGATAAGAGAAAAGAGTACTCCTACAAAGATGGCGAGTTCCATATGCGTCCAGGTTTGGAGGATCCCAATGTTCTTGCAGTTAAGAATCATCTCGATCCGGCACTTGTTATCGCGCCACTCACAAACGGTTATGTCAGCAGCACAGATTTGCAGGATGTCAGCAATAAGTTCTTTACAGACCACTGTGTAGACGCTCCGTCAGCACCTGCTTCTGAGACATACAGTGAGCGTTCCGCAGAAATTATTGACGCGCGTGATGTAGTGATTGCGGAAGTTGTTGTTAATGGCGGTGATGTTGATGCTGCTATGCAGAAGTATACTTCAAGCGTTGGTAGTTTGGTTGACCAAATCTTAGAGGAACTCAATAGCGCTCAGTAAATCCAGAAACAATATAGCACATATTCCCTGTACTGCCTGTGGGGCAGCCCCGGCAGCACAGGGATTTTTTTACCAAAAAACAAGTATTTAAAAGAAAGGAAGAGACGGTATGAGCAATAATAATACAACCATGACTTCCGGCACTGTTCAGGTTCGCAAGAAACCATTGGGACTCCGTATCTGGAACAACCGTGGTCATTATATCATGTTTGTGCCCGTATTTATCTTTGTACTAATCCTAAACTACTGGCCTATGTTGGGTATTCGGTATGCATTTATGGAGTACAAGGCAGGCGGAACTCCCTCATGGACAGGTTTTACACATTTTGAAAGAATGTTTAGCACAAATGCCTTTTGGTCGGCGTTTGGCAATACGCTGGTACTAAGTCTTGTAAAACTGTTCTTGACCACCTTTGCATCGGTTATTGTATCTGTCTTCCTAAATGAAATGGGAAATCTCTTTGTGAAGAAGACCTTACAGACCATTATCTATCTACCGCATTTTATGTCTTGGGCAGTGGTGGCTTCCATTTTCACTTTGATTCTGTCTCCTTCCAGCACAGGTATGATCAATGGTATGTTGCGGGATATGGGTATATTAGGACCAAATGACAGCAGCATCTATTTCCTGGCAGATTCCAAGATGTGGCGACCAATATTCTATATGATTAATATTTGGAAAGATACAGGTTGGGGAACAATTATCTTCCTTGCAACATTGTCCGGTATCAGTCCAGAGCTGTATGAAGCTGCTGATATTGATGGTGCGACACGTCTTCAGAAGATTCGTTATGTGACAATGCCGGCTCTTGCCAACACAATTATTACTGTTTTGATTTTGAATCTGGCAAAGGTTATGAACTTGTTTGAGTCTGTATTCGTATTGTACAACAGTGCGGTGTATGACGTATCAGATGTTATTGGTACTTATATTTATCGCCAGACCTTTATGGTTGCTAGACCAGACTACGGTTACTCTACAGCAGTAGGTTTGTTCCGTTCTATCGTCGGCTGTATTTTGGTATTGATCTGTAATAAGGCGAGCAATAAAGTCCGTGGCCGCGGCATTGTATAGGAGGTGCGAATATGGCTGAAACAAAAGTGGCTTACAAAAAGCCTAAGACAAAGATTACTGTCTTTTCTGTGGTCAATTATATTGTTTTTATCATTTTGGCACTGATTATTTTAGTACCAATGTGGAAAGTATTAGTGGACTCTTTTAATGCTGTGGGTGTGTATCAGTTCCGGTTGTGGCCGACAGATTTTACTCTCGATGGCTATAAGGTTATTTTGGGAGAGCGTGGACTGTTAAGACCGCTTATCAATTCCTTTGTCACAACGATTGCAGGTGCATTACTGGGGCTAGTACTCAGTACACTGGGCGGCTATGTTTTGATTCAGTTTGATATGCCTGGTCGTAATCTGTTGGCATACTTCCTGCTTTTTACCATGATTTTCTCCGGTGGTATGATTCCAGAGTACTTGGTAATGAGACGTTTGGGTTTGCTCAACAATATGTGGATTCTGGTAGTTAAGCATGGTATTAACGTGTCAAATATCGTTCTGATGAGAAACTTTTTTGAGGGGATTCCTGCAAGTTTGTTTGAGGCAGCGCGAATTGATGGCTGTACTCCAATGGGAATTTTTGTGAAGATTGTACTCCCACTCTCAAAGGCAGCGCTTGCTTCTATTGGTCTGATGTTTGCTGTGGCAGTGTGGAATGATTACTCTACAGTTCAGATTTACATAAACTCTCCAGATCAGGTAAACTTCCAGTATAAACTTCGTGTTATGATTATGGATGGCGACACGCCGCCTACCGCCTACCCGATTTCGCAGACAACTTTGTACAACGCAGGTATCATCGCGGCAATTCTTCCGTTTATGATTCTGTATCCATTCTTACAGAAATATTTTGTAAAGGGTGTTAATATCGGAGCTGTTAAGGAATAAAGTGCGAAGAGAACGCAGGCGAACTTGTTCGTTTTGCGTTCTTTATTTATGCACAGCCCCGTACAGAGGAAAAAAGCCGCTAAAGCGGCGCACGGGTTGCGCGCGAGTAGGGGAAAGTCTTTCCTACTCGATTGCACAGCCAGCACAGAAGAAATAAGCCGCTAAGGTGGCACATGGATCGTGTGGCTAGTAGGGAGGAAATCAAATATGGAAAGTACTACAACTAAAATTTATTGGGCAGCGGATTCTACTGTTCAGACAAATAAGATTACGACATATCCGCAAACGGGTATTGGACAAGTGTTTTCACTCTATACAAGGGAGGGTGTTGCGGTTATCAATCATGCTAAAAATGGCAGGAGCACGAAGAGCTTTATTGACGAAGGGTGTCTGGATGTAATTGATGCACAGATTGGAGAAGGAGATTTTCTGTTTGTACAGTTTGGACACAATGATGAGAAAAGTGAGGACCCTGCACGTTATACAGAGCCGTTTTCTACCTATATGATGAATTTGAGGAGATATATTGATGTTGCAAGAAAACACAATGCATTTCCTGTACTGATTACGCCTTTGGAGCGCAGGTGTTTTGTGGATTCCAAACATCTAGGTTTGGGTGCGCATTCAGATTATGTGGCGGCGATGAAGCAGACAGCAGAACAAAATAATGTGCCGTTAGTGGATTTGTACAGCATGAGCCGCGCTGCACTAAAAAAGGCAGGAGAACAGGAGAGCCGCAAGTGGTATATGTATTTTATCCCAGGGATTTATGATAATTATCCAGAAGGAAAAGAGGATAATACGCATTTAAGATATGAAGGTGCTGTAAAATACGCGGGTCTGATTGCAGACGGTTTGCGTGAATTAGGTGGAATTTATAAAGATTTAGTATTATAAATCGAGTGGGGGAAGTAACCTTCCCCTACTCGCGTGACCTGTGCGCCGCCTTAGCGGCACATTTCCTCTGCACAGGTCTGTGCATAAAAAGAGTAGAGCTGTGCGCTGATTTTGCAGTGTACAGCTCTATTATATATAGTTTATCTAAGATTAATCAGATGGCAGTGTAAATTTGCTGATTAGGGAATCCAACGTCATAGCCTGTGCAGAAAGTTCTTCGCTTGTAGCGGAAGCTTCCTGTGCTGTTGCGGAGTTCGACTGAACAACCTCGGAAATTTGGTTGACACCAAGTTCTGTCTGTTTCATTGCCTCTGCCTGTTCCGTCGCTGTCTCGCTAATGGTTTTAGAAGAACTTGCAATCAGCTCGATTCCCTCTACAACACGGTCAATGGAGGCATTTACAACGTCAGCAGTCTTGCTGCCATCTGCGATTGCGCTCAGTGAGGTTTCAATCAGGGTTCTGGTTTCGGCAGCAGATTTCGCACTCTGTTCTGCCAACTGGCGAATCTGATCGGCTACGACTGCAAATCCTCTTCCGGCTTCTCCGGCTCTTGCGGCTTCAATAGAAGCATTTAAGGAAAGCAGATTTGTCTGTGAAGCAATGTCCTCAATTTCGGAGATAATATTTCCAACCTGTTGAGATGCATCATTGATGCGAGACATTGCATCCATCATTGCTTTCATTTCTCTGTGGCTACGCTCTGCCTCATCTGCATATGTACGTGCTTGATTGTAAGATTCACCGGCATTGTTTGCAGTTGCGCGGATATCATCCGAGATGGTTGTAATGGTTGCCTGCATTTCTTCAACAGCGCCTGCTTGATCTGTGGCACCTTCTGCTAGATTCTGGGAGGCGTCCGCCAAGTTGCTGGCACCAGCAGCTACTTGGTTTGAAGCTTCACTGACTGCAAGTAAGGTCTCGGCCATCTGGCGTTTCAGCAGTCTCATTGCGGTCAGAATTGCCTCAAATTCACCAATATATCTACTTCTATCTTTGCTGACAACTGCAAAATTGGCATTCGCCATCTGATCAAGCACTTGCGCTACATCATGGATAATGAACTGAAGTGATGCGGCCATATTGACAGTAACATCAACCATATCAGCAAGTTCATCTTTCGTCTCAACGGTTGGGAACGGTGACGAAAGATCACCTTTTGCAAAGATATCCAGACGCGCTTTGAGCTGGTCAAGCGGAATGGCAATGCTATTTGCGATGCCC
>DEPD01000120.1 GCA_002358575.1 Lachnospiraceae bacterium UBA3401
AAAAGTTAGTGCTTATGGGGTTTGCCCATGTGACCCAGAGCATGAGCAAAGCCGGATACCCATACGATAATGCGCCAATGGAGAGGTACTTCAACACCCTGAAGAACGAATGCACCAACCTGTATAAATTCAGGACGGAGGAGGAACTATACCAGACTGTGGAGGAATTCGCCTATGCGACCTACAATCATGTGTGTTCACACAGCTATAACGGCTACCGCACGCCATACCAGGCGCGGACAGCAGCATAAGGAGAGGCGGGAGCATGCTTACTGATTGGATTGCTTGATTACCCACAATCGGGGCTGTCAGGTTTTGTCAATGGCATGGCCGCAAAGCGGTGCGCAGCACCATTGACAAAACCTGACAGCTTCGATAGACTCCAAGCAACAATCCAATATATTTTTAGCCACAAATGTTACAAAAAAGCTTGACCACTACACCTTATGACAATGCCTGCATTGAATCGTTCCATTCTGTACTGAAAGAAGAAGAAACCTACCTTCATAATTATCAGGATTCTAAAGAGGCTCGAAGAGTAACCTTTGAATACATAGAGGGCTGGTATAACCGTAAGCGGATACACAGTGCTATTAGTTATATGACACCTCAGCAAAAGGAGGATGAGGAACTAAATAAATCAGCATAATCTTTCAACTTTTTTTGTCCAAAGTATTGACATAAGTCCATATAGTTCATGCACGCATTTCTAAAATTTTTATAAAATAAAGCTACCAATTAAGATTGATGGACGAATTGGAAGCAATTCCATCTTTGGAAGAGATTGTCACAGAGTATGAGAAGTAGAAATTCTGGTTATACTACGAAAAACAGTAGAATGAAAGGAATAAAGCAATGAAATATGTATGTGATGTCTGCGATTGGGTGTACAATGAGGAGGAAGGTTATCCAGAGGGCGGTATTGCGCCAGGAACAAAGTGGGAAGATGTACCAGAGGACTTTGTTTGCCCATTGTGTTTCGTAGGGAAAGAGCTTTTTACTGCAATGGTTGAGTAGGGGAAGATTTATCTTCCCCTACTTGAATATACATAAGAAAAATTTTATGCGGAAGCCTCAGCCAATTGAATAATTTTTTCCATATCTGCTATTAACTCCTCCGAGTAATTTAACGCTTCCCGATAAACATGCATTGCCTTTCCGTAGTCTTGGTTGTTGATTGCATTGATAACTGTCTGACCATATGTATGGAATTTATTGTGCTTGTTGCCAAGTTCTTCCCAGATAGGAAGAACACCAGGAATATCAGGCGTGACAGCATAGTAAAAGTGACCAAATCCACACTTGGAAGAATCTAGCTGCAATGGCGTGACATTGCGGCTATCCACAATTCTCTTGAGATTGCTTAACCATGTCTGGTGTGAGGAGATGGCAGTGCGCATATATTGGATAAATTCTTGATTTTCGATATGATAAAATGCATCTTTTGACATATTACCCATCTTTTTAACAGATTCATCAAGCGTTTTTTCAATATTTATAACCGGTTCAATAGCATATTTCAAATCACGACCAACATTGCGCATAAAATCTGTGCTGTCGTTAAGCTGATTTTCCATCTCTGCCATGGAACTGCTAATTTCTTCGCTGACAGATGCCATTGAGCTTATGGAGTCATTAATCTGTGACACATGGCATTTACTCACGTCGTTTAATTCCCAGACATTGGCAATTTTGTCAGCCATAATATTGAGGGACTGAATCGTACTTGTAGAACTCTGCACACTCTTTTTGGAGGCATGTTTCATATTTTCCACAAATGTACCCATATCTTTTGTTAGTTTCTGTGTCTCCTCTGCAAGCTCTCGAATTTCCCCTGCAACAACAGCGAACCCCCTGCCTGCTTCCCCAGCTCTTGCCGCCTCCACAGAGGCATTTAAGGCGAGCAGATTTGTCTGGAGCGATATGGTGTCGATGCCGGAGAGAATAGAACTGATATGTGCGATAATATTGACCAATTCATCCATATCTGTCTGCATTTCGCCAGCGGAGAGAATTGTCTGTGCGGAGAGCTCCTTGATGGCAGTCAGTTCCTCCTGTCCCTCCTCAATTTTTTTATAAACTTCGTCTGTCTCGCCGGAGATTTGAATGATAGTGTTGGTCAGTTCCTCCTGTGGATTGTTGGTGCTTCCGGTAGTCGTTCCAAAAATGTTCTCAGTCGCTTTTGCAATTTTTTTGGAGATATCAATAATTTTCTGTGTCTGGTGCTGCATGGTTAGGTCAAGCGAACTAATTTGCATAACGGCGTTAATGTTTTTGTCAAACACATCTGCAAACTGTTTTCTGCCATTGGATAATCGATTGTATATATGATTTAATTCGGGTTCTCTGGAATAGTCGGTTCTTTTTAATTCCGATACAGCTTTCATAAGAACGGATTTTCGTTTTCTGTTGAACATGTCTGCTTCCTCATTTCTTCATTTCTTCATTGTAATTCTTTTAAGAATGCCATCAATATTTTTGTTGCGGCGTGAAAGTCAGGGCTGCTGACATATAATCTATTCGCACGCTTGCAATAAAATAATCGATACTTATATCTTACGTGATTTTTCAGTTTTTTCAAGTATTTTCTTGATTTTCTTTCAGGAATTTATTTCATTTTTAGTTTTGGCAAAAAGAATAGGCATGGGAAAATTAAAATTTTCCTATGCTGCGTTCTGCAAACCGTAATGTTTTAATAATTGGAACAATTAAAATACCACAGAAGAAATTGCTAACACCATGAATGCAGTCAAAGGGAAAACCTGCAATAATCCATGCAATCATTCCCTTAAAACTCAAACCGTACAAAAGGGCTTGTGCAGGGGCGTATAGTGTCCCATACAAAAAACCGTGCGCAGCGCAGATGATCATGTACACAAGCGGTTGTATTTTTGGGGATATCTTTGCCGGGAGTAGCATGACAACGCCCCAGAGAACAGTCCATAGATACAGATAAGGTATCCACCATGTCGCAAATCCATAGAACATTCCTGTCAAAAGTACATAAATGTAAATTGGATACAGTGCCTTCTTGCGATAGACAACGGTAAAGGCGACAATAAATGTGCCAAGCAAATGGATATTTGGTGCAAATTCCATCAGGATCTTGGAGGCGTACATGACGGACCCTAACATTGCAAATACAACGATTTCTCTTGTTGAAAGCTTCATGGTTACTCTGCTTTAAAAGAGTAGCTGGCTCCGGCTGTAATTGGTGTCGTATCAACGCCGGATGTAGCATATTCTCCATCGACATAAAATGCCCAGTATTTTCCGTCTTTATCATAATCGACCGTGATGTTGTTGACAGTCTTTACAAAAAGACCATATTCACTGTCATCACCGTCAATCAGTCCAAGTTCAAGCAAGGCACTGCCAACAGTATCTTTGTCAGTATGAATTTCAAATGCGGTGGTGTTTCCTTCCAAATCAACAACAGTGAAGGCAAAACTAATATTACCTTCACCAAGGACAGTGACATCTGGCGAGGTGCTTTCCTGGGAAGCATTTTGGGGGGATTCGTTTTTCTGACTGCCATTGCAACCGGTGATAGAGGGTGCCATAGCCACAATCAGCACCATACAAAGGATGAATGACATTGTTTTTTTTCTGTGTTTCATCTGCATATTTTGCATCTCCTTTGGATATTTTTTAGAAATTTTCTCCGCAACCGGCGCCCGCGGTTGGAAGCAGTAAATAGTCATGCTTCAGAGAACTTGAGCTGTCTCGATATTCCGGCTTAACACTGCATTGACCAGCCTTCTCAGAGAAATTCCAATGGCTTGTCCCGAAATTGTGGCATTCCGGTGAGGTCAATGACCAAGACGTGCTTTACGGTGACGGGCTCGCGCAGGAATTGCACCTGTTTCCCGAAACAGTCTATTTTTTATAATAATCATTCTTAGCAGTTTCGTCAAGTATTAGAAATGGTTTTAGGAGAAGCTGATTTTGCGAGTAAACGCGCAATATAGTACAGTGCGGCAAAGAGTAGAAGGCTTAGGACAGAGACTATTACTCCAGCAATCAAACCCTTTGGGAAATAGCGCAGTGCAATTGTGTGCGAACCTGTTTCAAGCGCAATGCTGATAAAAGTCTCCTCAAATAAATCCATATCTGTTTTCTCTCCATCAACATACAATGTCCAGCCAGGATCATACGGTATAGACAACACGAGATGCCCGGGGGTGGTAATATCAATCTGTCCATTTAATGATGTTTCATTGTAGTGGTCAACAGTCATAGTCTGACGGTTTAATTGACTGACAAAATCAGCAAGCACAGGCTCGTTGATTTTATATGCCGTTAGATTAAGATCTTTACCATTTTCGGATTTGAAGGATAATGTTTCGCCTGCGTTGTGATAGCCAAGATCAAGAATGTATTTTTTCTTAATTTGGCTAAAACTTTTCGATTCTTCTTCGTACTGCATCTTAATCGTATCAACCTTGGTATTGGAAGTATAGGCATAGTAGTGCGCATCTTCTTCAATATAAAGATCCGCCTGACTGCCGTAGGAGCCAATAGAAACTTCTGAAAAAATATCCTCTATGATGCCAAAACGATGAACCAAGTTGTTCTGACGCTGTATTGGATTTAGACTTTTTTCGTCAGTATCGTCTTCATGAATCGTTTCAGTGACATTTTGTGCCGTGTCAAAGCGAGCTTCAGGAGAAGTGATCACATATCCAAGCGGAACCGAGTAATTGTTCTGATACAGATACAGTTTTCCTTCTGTGTCAGCGAGTGTAAAGAGATTATCATACCCTCTGTCCAGTGTATACAGCATGTAGCGATTTGCGAGAAGCGCCGCGGTGACTGGTGTTGCACCGTCATAACAGTAATTGACGCGGCTTCCTTTCATACCATATTTTTCATAAAAATCCGAAACCAGCGAATTTAGAACAGAAGAGAAATAGGAACCACCCTGAAAACCAATAAGCATTGCATCATTTTGCGTTCTGCGCGCAAATTTTTCAAATCGGAAAAAATCATTATTTTCGTTTTTCATTGTTCGGTCCGTTAGGATTTGATATGAATCATAATTGGAAAGGTATGTGGTTCTTGACACTGTGGGAACACTGGTGAGATAGGTGTTCACCCCCGATTCTGTCACCGTCACAAACACTGCGCAAATGCAAAAGAGTGTATTGAGCGAATTGCTGTTTCTGCGATAATAAATTAGTCCAGCGTAGAGGAGCAAATAAATGCCGGTGACTAGGAAACAGCTACCTGTAATCGCGTCATCATCAGCGATTTTTTCGCATAGCAAAAGAAAGAACAACACTCCAGCAAATACAGACGCAAGTTCTTTGCGGCTGTATTCCTGCAAATATAAGAATGCTTCATAGCATACAGTGAGCAGCAATAGTATATATAGAAAGGACTGCCTTGCAGGAAGGGAGTCTGGATAATTTAGACCGTGCCATATAAAGTTTAATGTATTCGTGGAGAAGCTGACCAAAATAAAACCGAGAAGTAGCAATTTGGGCGCTTTTTCCCGCAAAGGAATTTTTTTCTGCAAGACATACAGTGGAACAAGCACAAATACAAGAACGCCGCAGTAAATGTTTGGCCAGTGGTCCAATCCTGTCTCGACAGTGACGTTAAAGCAGTGTCGAGCAAGCATATCAAACACAGGAAAGTATGTTTTTACTTTGGTCGGAAAATTAATATCACTAAATTCCGTAAAGCGAAGTGCAGCAAGTTCAGGCAGCAGAAGAACTGCCGCCATACCGCCTGCAAGCAAAGAGTACACGCCAAAACGGATTGCTGCCTTGACATAAAAGTTTTTTATGTTGCCAAGACCTGGAAATGCAAGCGGAGCAGAAGTTTTTTCCTGCAAAGGATTTCGAGCAATCAATAGTACGACAAAATACAATACAAGAAATATGCACACCATAATAGAAAGGTAGTAGTTTGATAAAATGGACAAGCCCAGACAAATACAATACAAATAACATTTTCCCTCGTCTACAAGTCGCTCGACACCAAGGATGACAAGCGGCGCAAGAACAACCACATCAAGCCACATTACGTCCCAATTGTAGGCCGCCATAAAACCAGAAAGTGCATAAAAAAGGGAGAAGCACAGAATGCCCCAAGAATTATTGTCAAAATGTTTGCGGATATAACAGGTAAATGTCAAACCACATAATCCTGTTTTTACGACAACCATATATGACAGAAATTCCATAAGATAATTTTCAGGAATCAGCACACAGAGCCAGTTAAAAGGACTTGCCAGATAGTAGGCATAGAGTGCAATAAAATTAGAACCAATGCCAGTATGCCATGAGAAAAACAGGCTTTCACCGTTTTTTAGTTTGTGGTAAAATTCCACCAGAAAAGGAAAATACTGGTGATACATATCAATATGAAGAAAAGAGCGTTCGCCAAAGGGATATATTTTCTGCACAATAAAAATTGTGAGCAGAATGAGTGCAGGCACAAAAAAGGAACACAAATACAGCAAATCACAGTGTAGTTTCCTTATTTTAAATTGTTTGAAATTCATAATTGTCCTCCTGACAGTTTCCAGTCTATCTTTTGCCAAAGATACAATCATATTGTAAGATTGCATAGTTGTTTAACTCGCCCATCACATTTTTGGTGTCAGTACTTTTGCCTGCCGAGTTTTCCGTGCGAATGGATGTGATCACCGGATAATTTTCGGAAAGCTTATGGAGATACTGTTCCTGCGCAGTCATTGGAATGTTTGCGGCTGCAAGAATTTTCGATGCGAGAAAATTTGCACTAATCTCTACATCGGTTTCTGTCTCAAGGTCAAAGTTACACCAGATAAAATAAGGAACTTTATATCTGTTTGCCTCGTCCCCGTCAGACAGTTCATTTCCGTTTTTTCCATTGAGCTTCCACACATTTGAGACCACGGAATTTGTTGGTTGATGATCTCCAAAAAAGACAATCATAGTATCCTCTGTTACACTAGAAAAATAGTCTGTCAAATCTTTTATGGAGGCATCTGAAATTTTCATCAGTGACAGATAATTGTTGAGCGCTTTTGATTTGTTGCCTGTCACTTTGATATCTGGTTTAAAATTATCAAATTCCTCTGTGTAGGAGGAGTGGTTTTGCATAGTGACATTAAAGACAAAAAATGGCGTTCCATTCGGTTTTGACTTATACATATCTATAATTTTATCGTAACATGCTTTGTCACTTACATATTTGCGGATTCGCTCTGGATTCTTGTAATCTTTTATAAAGTACATCTCATCAAAGCCAAGCAATGGATATACTTTATTTCGGTCCCAACCCGTACTGTTGTACGGATGCGTGGCAATTGTCTGATAGCCCAATGCCTTTAGGTGTGAGGCGAGAGAGGGAATTTCCCGTTTAAGATATTGCTGATATGCCACACTTCCATGCGGCAAAAATGCCATCGTATTACCAGTAAGAAATTCAAACTCTGTGTTTGCTGTGTTGCCGCCGAGTACAGACACGTTTAAATATCCTGAAATTGTGTTTGGAGTCTCCCCGTTTAGGATTGAATGCACATAAGGCATGTAATCTTCATTGGTTTCAAAAGGACCTAGCACAGCGGGATCGGAAAACGCCTCATTCATAATCACAATAATATTTGGAAGTCGATCAGGGATTGCCTCTGTCTTATCTGGCGCACTGTAAGGGGCAAGAATCTCACTGACAGCAGAAGCGCTGTAATTGGCGGGCTTGTCCACAGAAATATACTGTAATTCCATTAAAAATGCGACAGCAGTTCCATCGCGTTTGCTCATAACAGTCGGTGTAAAAAGTTTGTCATACATGCCATATTTACTAATTGTACTTTCTTGGTGAAGCATATTTGTAAAACTGCACAACAGAGCAAAAAACAAAACGGAGCCCGCAATACGAATGCCCCAGAAACGTTTTTTCCATTTGTCAGTGCCTTTTAATTCCAAGTTCACAACAGATTCTGCCACAATCAATAGGACAAAACCAATCAATACAAAGATTGCCTGTCGGTTCAGTGTGTATTTAAAGTCTCCGGCGACGCTCAGTGCAGTTTTGACAGAGTAAATATCCCAAGGCATAATTGGCGCAGAACGGAAACTTAAAACATAGTAATTTGCCAGCCCGATAAGCATGAAAAAAATGCTCTGCAGGCGCAGAGACCATTTCAGGCGCCCAAAGAGAAAGAGAAACAAAACCATCAACACTTCAAAAAGGTAAATGTTGAGGAATTGAATTGGAATTTTCATGGATTCCCATGGATTGTGTGTGTACCATTCAAATAGATAAAAATTTGCGACTGGAAACAGCAGCATTGGAATCAAATTTCTGATACACCATATAATTTTATTGTGTTTTGATACAAATTCTTTCATTGTAATCCCCTTTTCATCCGTATATCATTTACAAAATCTACATTTTCTATGATATATTCTGTCACAGTAACCAAAAACGGCAACCCTGTATAACAATAGCATTTTTTTCCAGCGTTTTCAAGTTTGTTTTTAAAACGGTTTTCCTTAGGAACTGTTCAGAAATAACTCATGACAATTACTTGCCTAAACGTCCATCTACGGCATCAGAAAATCTTGACATAGCACGCTATGCCTGCGATTTCCTTCTTTGTAGCTGAACATTTATACGGCGTCCTTGTCACAAGTTATTTCTGAACAGTTCCTTAATTTCTTTCAAAAAATGTCAGAGTGTGAATTGTAATAAGTTGTTGACGTGAGGAACAGATTATTCTATAATACATAGGAATCAGAAACGAAGGAATTGTGAATAATCAGGAGGAACAGCATGATTAAAAGTATGACAGGTTTCGGCAGATGTGAGATTACGGAGGAAAATCGCAAGTATACCGTTGAGATGAAATCCGTAAATCACAGATATCTTGATGCTAATATCAAGATGCCCAAGAAGCTCAGTTTTTTTGAGAGTTCTGTCCGAAATGAACTAAAGAACTATGTGCAGCGTGGAAAAATCGACCTGTTCATCACATATGAAGATTTTTCCGAGGATAATGTGTGCATTCGGTACAACAAAGATATTGCAGCAGAATATATTGAATATCTAAAGCAAATGGCTGTGGATTTTGGTTTAGATAATGATATTCGAGTTTCAACGCTCTCGCGTTATCCAGAGGTTTTCTCTATGGAGGAGCAGACTGTGAATGAAGAGGAAATCTGGAAAGGTCTTGCAAAAGCCATTCAAGGTGCAGCGGAGGGATTGGTACAGACACGCATTAAAGAAGGAAAGAATCTGGCGGAGGATTTGATTGGCAAACTAGATGGAATGCTTGAGCATGTCACATTTATTGAGGCGCGTTCCCCGCAAATAATTGATGAATACAGGAAAAAGCTTGCGGAGCGTGTACATGAGTTGTTGGGTGACGCGACGGTTGATGAGACAAGAATTTTGACAGAGGTCACTATTTTTGCAGACAAAGTATGTGTTGACGAGGAGCTGGTGCGCCTTAGAAGCCACATAGAAACGATGAAACAGTCTCTGGCGGATGGAGGCAGCATTGGGCGGAAGCTGGATTTTATTGCACAGGAGATGAACAGAGAGGCAAACACAATTCTTTCTAAGGCAAATGACCTTGCAGTCTCCAACCGTGGAATTGATTTAAAGACAGAAATTGAGAAGGTAAGGGAACAGATACAAAACATTGAGTGATCTACAGTGAGGTGGCAGGTGAATAGACTGATTCATATAGGCTTTGGAAATATTGTTAACACGTCAAAGATTATAGCAATCGTTTGTCCTGATTCAGCCCCAGTCAAAAGGTTGGTGCAGAAGGCAAAGGAAAGCGGTACTGTCATAGACGCCACGCAGGGAAGGAAGACCAAATCGGTTTTGGTGATGGAGAGCAGCCAGATTGTGTTATCGGCACTCCTCCCTGAGACGATTGCCGGCAGGGCACAGGGGGCGTTTGCAGACGAAGAAGCAGAAGAGACAACAGAACAATAAAATAAATAGAAAAAGTGAGGAAAAGATTATGTTACATCCATCTTATACAGATTTAATGAAAGTCGTGAACAATGAAGTTGAGCCAGGGGAAGCGCCGGTTGTCAACAGCCGCTATTCCATTGTTATGGCCACATCAAGACGCGCGCGACAGATTATTGCGGGCGAGGAACCACTTGTGAACACGAAACAGACAAAACCGCTGTCAATAGCCATTGAAGAGTTAAACGAAGGCAAAATTAAAATTACACATGAGGATTAGAGTTTGAAAATATTATTTATTTCCCTTGGCTGTGACAAAAATTTGGTTGACACAGAAAAAATGCTCGGTATACTGGTACAGCGGGGATATTTTATTACAGATGACGAGCAGGAAGCAGATGCTGTGGTAGTCAACACATGCTGCTTCATTAATGATGCCAAACAGGAGAGCATTAACACCCTTTTGGAGATGGCACAGTTGCGTGAAAACAACCGTGTGAAGGCATTGATTGCAGCAGGATGCCTGGCGCAGCGCTATCAGGAAGAGATTCAAAAAGAGATTCCAGAAGTAGATGCCATTTTAGGAACAACAGCGATTGATGCAATTGCAGACGCTTTGGATGAGGTGCTTTCTGGCAAAAGCCAAAATCATTTAGAGGATATCAACCGCACTTTGGCAGGTACAAACTTTTCAAGAAATAGAATTGTTACGACTGGAGGACATTACACGTATTTAAAGATTGCGGAAGGGTGTGACAAGCATTGTAGTTACTGTATTATTCCAAAAGTGCGGGGGCATTACAGAAGTGTGCCTATGGAGGACTTGGTTCAGGAGGCAAAGCAGCTTGTTGCATCTGGGGTGAAGGAGTTAATTCTTGTGGCACAGGAAACAACCTTGTATGGGGTGGATTTGTATGGGGAGAAGCGCCTTCCAGAGCTGCTGCGCAGACTTTGTGCAATCACAGGACTCTACTGGATAAGAATTCTCTACTGTTACCCAGAAGAAATTACAGACGAGTTGATTGAGACGATAAAGAGTGAGCCGAAAGTTTGCAATTATCTTGATATTCCCATACAACATGCTTCCGATACAATATTAAAACGCATGGGAAGACGCACCGATCAGAGTGGGCTTGTAAAGATTGTTACAAAATTAAGAGAACAAATACCAGATATTTGCCTGCGTACAACACTTATCACTGGCTTTCCAGGCGAGACGCCAGAGGACCATATCGCTCTAATTCAGTTTGTTGATGAGATGGAGTTTGACAGGCTTGGTGTCTTTTGCTACTCGCAGGAGGAGGACACGCCGGCGGCATTGTTTGAAAACCAGATTGACGAGGAAGTGAAATTGGAGCGACAGAATGAACTTATGGAACTCCAGCAGGAAATTGCATTTGAGAAAGCGCAAGATGCGATTGGAAGCACGCTTCTTGTTATGGTGGAGGGCAGTGTGCCAGATGAACATGTCTATGTGGCAAGAAGTTATAAAGATGCGCCCAATGTGGATGGCTATGTGTTTATACAGACTGAAAGAGAACTGATGACAGGCGATTTTGTGCGAGTGCGGATTACGAGCGCGCACAGATACGACTTGATAGGAGAGATAGAAGATGAATTTGCCGAATAAACTTACTGTTTTCAGAGTGATTTTAATTGTGCCGTTTGTGATTTTGCTGCTGGGCGGACATGCACAGTGGGGGTGGTTCCAGGCGGTGTTTGGCGGAATCGCGGACATTGCAGATTATATTGCGCTGGGAATATTTATCATAGCAAGTCTCACAGATATGTTGGATGGAAAAATTGCCAGAAAGTACAATCTTGTCACCAATTTTGGAAAATTTATGGACCCCTTGGCGGACAAGTTGTTGGTGTGCGCCGCACTTATCTGTCTGATTGAACTTGATAGGGTTCCGGCGTGGATTGTAATTATTATAATTAGCAGGGAGTTTATTATAAGTGGTTTTCGGCTGATTGCTGCGGACAACAGAGTGGTGATTGCAGCAAATTATTGGGGAAAATTTAAAACCACATTTCAGATGATTATGGTCTGTCTAATGATTGTGAATTTGGATGCTTTGACAGTGCTCACACAGATTGTGATGTGGATTGCGTTGGCATTGACGGTGATATCGCTCGTGGATTATATTCTACAAAATAAGGGTGTGCTGTTTGATGGAAAAATATAGAGGAATAAAGGCGGGCAGAGAAATCTGCCCGTTTGTTGACTCCTCTCATAACTGATTTGCAGCTACTATTCACGGCATGGGAGCTGCTTATAGTAACGATTCGGAGCGATATTCAAAATTTTGCTTCGCAAAAATCGCCCTTCGCTTCTGAATTATGTTCTTACGGAATGCGCAGTTCAGCGCATTCCCGACCTGTGAATGGTAACGCGGTTACATATGTTCGGCAAAGTGTAAAAAATCGCACTTGTTTTACTATGATTGATATGTTAAGGTGAATAAAAAATAAAAAATCGTGAAATAGGGCTTGACAATTGCGAACAAATGTTTTAAAGTAGAAATATCAAAAACATTCGTTCTGAAAAGGAGAAATAAGATGGAAAGAGAAGAAAAATTAAAGGCATTGGACGCCGCACTTTCGCAGATAGAAAAGCAGTTTGGAAAGGGAGCAGTTATGAAACTGGGTGATCCCGCTGCACAGATGAATGTGGAGACAATACCTACTGGCTCATTGAGTCTTGACATTGCTTTGGGTTTAGGCGGAATACCAAAAGGAAGAATTGTGGAAATTTATGGACCTGAGTCTTCTGGTAAGACAACAGTCACACTTCATATGATAGCGGAAGTACAAAAACGAGGCGGGATTGCAGGGTTTATCGATGCAGAACATGCGCTTGACCCTGTGTATGCCAAAAATATTGGTGTGGATGTCGATAATCTGTATATATCACAGCCTGACAATGGCGAGCAGGCGTTGGAGATAACAGAGACAATGGTGCGTTCTGGTGCGATTGACATTGTGGTAGTTGACTCAGTGGCGGCACTTGTTCCGAAGGCGGAGATTGACGGTGATATGGGAGATTCGCATGTAGGACTTCAGGCACGTTTGATGTCGCAGGCACTCCGCAAACTGACAGCGGTAATCAGTAAGTCAAATTGTACAGTAGTGTTTATAAATCAGCTTCGTGAGAAAGTTGGCGTAATGTTTGGAAACCCTGAGACGACAACTGGCGGACGCGCATTAAAATTTTATTCCTCTGTGCGTCTTGATGTTCGTAGAATAGAGTCTTTAAAACAAAGTGGAGAAGTAACTGGAAACCGAACAAGAGTTAAAGTAGTTAAAAATAAAATTGCACCGCCTTTTAAAGAAGCAGAATTTGATATTATGTTCGGAGAGGGAATTTCTGTAGTGGGTGACATCCTTGATCTGGCGGCATCACAGGGCATTGTTGTGAAGAGTGGTGCATGGTACGCATATGATGGAAGTAAGATCGGCCAAGGACGTGAAAATGCAAAACAATACTTAAAAGATAATCCCGCGATATGCAGTGAGATTGAGATAAAGGTGCGACAGCATTTTGGTCTGCAAGGAGCGGAGGAAGAGACTGCTGCTACACCTGAGAAATCTGAGGGTAAGGGCAAAACAAAATCTGCAAAAGCAGAGACGACAGAAGCAACAGAAACGACAATTACCGAGTAGTGTCAAGGACAAGAAGAATGATAATTACAGATATTGTTGAAGTGACTGGGACAAAAGCAAAAGTATGTGTTGACAACGGAGTAACCTTTATGCTCTATAAAGGCGAGATTCAAAAGTTTTCACTTGAAAAGGATGGCCTTCTGCCGGAGGAACTTTACGACAAGATTATAAATGAAATATTGTTAAAGCGGGCAAAGCTTCGATGTATGAATCTATTAAAGAACAGAGATTATACAATGTATCAGCTTGTGGCAAAGCTTCGGCAAGGAGGATATCCAGAGGCGGTCATTGAAGGTGCAACGGCGTATGTCGCATCGTTTGGTTATATCGACGATTTTCGGTATGCTAGAACTTATATTATGTCTGCGGGGCAAACTAAGAGCAGGAGACAGATTGAGAGGGATCTGTTGCAAAAAGGAATATCCAAGGAACAAATCTGTGCGGCGTATGCACAGTGCTCAGTGGAAGAAGACACAACACAAGAACAAAAATTGATTGAAAAACTTCTTGAAAAAAAGCGTTTTGACAGTCAGAACGCCACCTATGCGGACCGCCAGAAAATCGCAGCGTTTCTTTACCGCAAGGGGTTTTCAATGGACGATATCAATCATGCAATTGGTGCAGTATATAAATAGTGCTAATAATATATAGTACTAAATACAAGAATAAATGCTTGACATAGCCTGATTAAAAGAGTAAAATTAGTATGTTGTAGTATCTGTAAAGATACAATAAAGTGACTATTCGGAATACTTTATAGATTTCAGCGTTGAGCAGGAAACTGTGGAGGCACTGAACAGTTGCACAATGAAAATTTAATAAGGAGGTGCTCCTGTACATGCTATACTACGTATTAGAGGCAGTTGTCATCATTGCGGTATGTGTAGCAGGCTGTTTTTTCGCATTTTCAAACTACAAGAAAAACGTAGAGACTACTATTGGAAATGCTGAGGATAAGGCAAGGGAAATCGTTGATGAGGCTCTAAAGACGGCTGAGACAAAAAAACGCGAGGGACTTCTTGAGGTTAAGGAGGAATCCATTAAGACCAAGAATGAGCTTGATAAGGAAATCAAGGAGCGCAGGGCGGAAGCACAGCGCTATGAGAGACGTATTCAGCAGAAAGAGGAGAGCATTGACAAGAAGGCGGAAGCGATTGAAAAGAAAGAAGCCATCCTTGTTGCACGGGAAGAAGAGCTTGCAAAACAATCGGCAGTTGTTGCAAGACTGAACGAAGAGCGGATACAGGAACTGGAACGGATTTCAGGATTAACCTCTGAACAGGCAAAAGAGCATTTATTAAAAATTGTTGAAGACGAAGTAAAACATGAAACAGCAGTGATGATCAAGGAAATGGAAAGCAGGGCGAAAGAAGAAGCTGACAAGAAAGCGAAAGAGTATGTTGTCACAGCGATTCAAAAGTGTGCTGCAGACCATGTTTCCGAGACGACCATTTCCGTTGTACAGCTTCCAAATGATGAGATGAAAGGCAGGATTATTGGCAGGGAAGGACGCAATATCAGGACTTTGGAGACACTTACAGGTGTTGAACTGATTATTGATGATACGCCGGAAGCAGTAATTCTCTCAGGGTTTGATCCAATCAGGAGGGAAATTGCCAGAATCGCACTTGAGAAGCTGATTGTGGACGGACGGATTCATCCAGCAAGGATTGAGGAGATGGTTGAGAAAGCCCAGCGAGAAGTTGAAGTAATGATTAAGGAGGAGGGCGAGGCAGCAACTTTGGAGGTTGGTGTGCATGGCATTCATCCAGAATTAGTAAAGCTTCTGGGCAAAATGAAGTTTCGGACGAGTTATGGTCAGAATGCATTGAAGCATTCCATTGAGGTAGCACATCTCACTGGTCTGCTTGCTGCAGAGATGGGATTTGATGTCAGAATGGCAAAGAGAGCTGGCTTGCTGCATGATATCGGCAAGGCAGTGGACCATGAGATGGAAGGTTCGCATATACAATTGGGAGCAGAATTGTGCAGAAAGTACAAGGAATCTCAGATTGTTATCAATGCAGTTGAATCTCATCATGGTGATGTGGAGGCTCGTTCATTGATTGCCTGTCTGGTTCAGGCTGCGGATACCATTTCGGCTGCAAGACCGGGAGCAAGACGTGAAACACTCGAAACATATACAACCAGGTTGAAACAACTGGAAGAAATAACCAACAATTTTAAAGGTGTCGATAAATCTTTTGCTATTCAGGCAGGTAGAGAGGTTCGGGTAATGGTAGTTCCTGAGCAGATCAATGATTCCGACATGATACTGCTGGCGCGTGATATTTCTAAGCAGATTGAAGCAGAGCTTGAATATCCAGGACAGATTAAAGTAAATGTTATTAGGGAATCTCGTGTCGTTGAGTATGCGAAATAATTGAAATGAGCATTATGAACCATCAAGATCTAAAAAGATTTTGATGGTTTTCTTATGTTCATGCCGATGCAGAGGAAATATGTCATTATATGGTGTCGCGGCGAGTAGGGGAAGAAACCTTCCCTGTTCGATTATATGGAACTGTAGAAAAATAACT